>JBKPGQ010000275.1:0-2926 GCA_046729455.1 Verrucomicrobiota bacterium | reverse complement strand
ATCAGTGCGCGTGTCGATCAACTGCGCGTTGAGACGAAGATGCGTGCCGCTCCTACGGACGCTGCCTTCCAGAACATGTGATACTCGCAGATCATTTCCAATCTGACGGAGATTTCGTTTGCCGCGATATTCCATCACGCTGGTCCGGCTGATGACTTTCAGCTCGGCGATCTTCGCCAGCTTGGTCAGAACATCGTCCTGCACGCCGTCGACGAAGGCAGCGGCGTCTTCTCTCTGCTCGCTTAGATTTTCAAACGGCAGAACGGCGATTCCAGTTGTTAGGGGTCGTCGGATTAATTCACTCTTCCAAATGATCCAGCCAGCAGCTGCTGCCAAGGCAATCAGACATGCCGCAAGCACCGCGCTGGTCGGATTGCGTCGGACCCATTTCCTTCCCCGCGCGAAAATTCCAGTGTGACGCGCCTGAATCGGCTCATGCTTTAGCCAGCGTTCCAAATCCTCAGCCAACGCGATAGCGGAAGAGTACCGGCGCTTCGGGTCTTTCTCGAGGCATTTGAGACAGATTGTGGAAAGATC
Source organism: Verrucomicrobiota bacterium (assembly GCA_046729455.1). Taxonomy (GTDB): domain Bacteria; phylum Verrucomicrobiota; class Verrucomicrobiia; order Chthoniobacterales; family UBA10450; genus Udaeobacter. The sequence continues at coordinate 2,389 of JBKPGQ010000275.1, read as the reverse complement.
GCGATCTATTTTCGGATTTAACAGCCGCGGTTGCTTCGGTTCGGTGTCCAGCAATAACTTGATCGTTTCGTAGGTTGCTCCCCCAGCAAAGGGCGGCTGACCTGTCAGCAACTGGTAAAGTACTGCGCCGAGCCCATAGACATCTGTGGTGCTGCTAACAGCGGTGTTGTTCCCCACAGCTTGTTCCGGCGCCATGTAACTTGGCGTGCCCAAAACGTCCAGCGTTTGCGTGACGCTGCTGTCAGATTCAACCAATCGCGCAAGACCGAAATCGGTAAGATGCGGTTCGCCTTTTGCATCGAGCAAAATGTTCCCGGGTTTGATGTCCCGATGGAGAATGCCGTGCTCGTGCGCATAGTGAACAGTACGCGCTACCTTCGCGATTAATTCCACCGCCTGCCGGATCGACATCGGCGTTCGCCTGACGACTTCGTCAAGCTGGCCGCCTTCGACGAATTTCATGCTGAAGTAGCAGGAGCCATCGCGCTCGCCCACCTCGTGGATCGGGACAATGCCTGGATGTTCCAAACGGGCCGCGGCTTCTGCTTCAAGGCGAAAACGCTTGAGATGCGCTTTGCTCGCCCACTGACCAAGGCTGATGACCTTTAAAGCGACTGTGCGATTGAGACTCTTCTGGCGGGCCCGAAACACCACGCCCTGGCCACCGCGACCGACTTCTTCTAGCAATTCGTAATCGCCCAACTCTCCCAGCAACTCGACCGCGCGAGCTGTTTTTTCCTTATCAGGTGCCGTGTTCGCACTGTCTTTGGCGGAACCGCCCTCCTCGTCGGTCGCTAGAAATGCTGCTTCCAGGACGCAGCCGGTACAAAGTCCTTCCGGCGCGTCGGAAAAGATTTTCGCGCCGCAATTGCGACAAATTCTGGTCACCGTGTTCACCGCCGCCGTGTCACTGCCATCCGTCCTTGCCTTTCCCGATCAGTTCGTGTTCGTGTCCATTCGTGGTTAGTTCGCCTTCGGTGCTAATGAGGCGACGATTTTTTCGAAGCGCGGATCGCCGCGCAGCGGGTCCCACCACGGCATCAGTTTTAATTCGCCATAGCTGAGAGCGAGACCGCTACTGGGCAAATGGACGGCGGTGGCAAGCTGTTCGCAGGCGAGATCTTTTTCACCAACCCACGCAGCAATCATTGCCAGATACTTGATCATCGCCATGCCATTGATTGAGTCCTTTTCCACGGGAAGAAGCTCGACCGCGCGCCGTCCTTCGCTCAAGGCATCCTCCTTTCGCCCAAGAGCGGCATCGATTACACCGAGCACGCACAATGCCGGGCCGTAATCTGGTTGAGCTTGTGCGATTTTCTCCTGCTGCGCCCGCGCAGCAGTAAAAGCCAACTGCGCATTGTGTTCGTCGTTTGTCATGCGCGCGATAACCCCTTCGACGAGAGGACGCGTGAAACGAACGGTACTTGCCCTTAACGGTTGTTCGCCGGCGGCGAGCAAAGCGTCTTTTGCAGCAGCGACGTCGCGTTCGGCAAGTGCGCAAAGTAGCCATTGGCCGCCGATCTTCGGCATGGCAGCAGGATTTGTCGTGCGGATTTCATCGACCAGTTGATGCAGCGATCCTGTATCAGCTTTCGAATCCACTTCCACGAATGCGCGCTCTGCCTTTACCGCGACATCGTTTGGCGCGATGGTCAGCATGCGATCTAACTTGGATTTTTGTTCAGCATAACGCCGGGCACCCCCGTAACTAGCTCCGGTCTGGAAGAGCCTGTCGAGGTCGCGCGGGTCGAGCTCAATTGCCCGCTCGAGGCTTCGTACGGCCTCATCCCAGCGTCCCTGGCGCCTTTGGATGTAACCGGTCACAGAGAATATCCGGGGACTATTTGGCAAGCTCCGGCGTGCAATTTCCAGTTCAGCAAGAGCGCCATCGTACTCGAGATAGGCGTTATAAAGGTGAAATGCTCGTGCGAGGTGTGCTTCGCCGGCATTTGGGCGAATACGAAATGCTTCCCGGACGGCTGCTTCCGCGGCCGCCAACCGCCCGGGAGTATGATCGCCAACGAAGTAAAGCTGGTCATGCGCCGCGGCGAGGAGGCAATAGGCTTTGAGAAACGAAGGATCGCGCGCCACCGCCTGGTTTAGTAGATCGATTGCCCGCAACACGTCCTCTCCCCCAACGGAAAATCCCCAAATATCGTTGGCGCGCGAGTAGAGCTCGAAAGCGACGAGATCGGTGGTGGGCTTTTCCTCAATAGCCAGTCTCTCAGCAGATGTGACTTTGGCATTCAGTCGGTCGGCGACTTTTTGCGCAATCTCGCTTTGGACGGCGAACAGATCGTTCGAATCGCGGTCGTATTGCTCGGCCCAGACGTGCGTATCAGTGCGCGTGTCGATCAACTGCGCGTTGAGACGAAGATGCGTGCCG
>JBKPGQ010000274.1:0-2634 GCA_046729455.1 Verrucomicrobiota bacterium | reverse complement strand
ACTTCCTCGGCGATCAAACCAAATTGCGGCGTGCCTTTTGTAATTTGAAAATCCCATCAAGGAGCGAGAGCAAGCCAAGATGGAATCGACGGCCGCGTCCGTGATCACCGCTTAGGCTACCAGTACGCTCGGTGTACCCATACTATCGCGGCGTTTAATTTCCTCCATCACGTCCTCGGCAATAACTTCCAGCAGGCGCTTTTCGCGTTCGCTTAGACGCCGCGGTTTAATATCAAGAATACACAGCGAACCGATCGGCAAGTTATTGCTGCGAAGCGGCGCGCCCGCGTAAAAGCGCAGGCCGCGCTCTTTCAAAAGCGGATTGTTGGCGAAGCGACGGTCGCGAGCCAGGTCTTCGACCACGAGTAATTCGTCGTTCCCGATCACATGGCCGCAGACCGAAAGTTCGCGCGACGTCTGCTGGGCTTCGGCGATTTCCGCCGGTAGGCCGACTTGCGATTTAAACCACTGATGATCGCGATCGATGAACGTAATAAGCGCAATAGGCACCTCAAAAATGCGCGCCAGTTTTTTCGTAATGCGGTCGAAAACCTCTTCACGCGTGCCATCCGGCAGATGCAAACGAGTCAGTTCTTGGAGGCGGTTTTCCTCGTTGTCTGGGATCGGGCCGGGAATCATCTCATCGGCAATCGAAACGGAAAACTTCGCCAGCTGCACGACTGCTTCAGCGAGGGACACCACCACTTCGTCCGCACCGGAAGAACGAAGCCGTTCTCCCGCGCCCGCCATGTTTTCGGTCGCGCCCCAGATTCCGACGACGATCTTCACGCGTGGCAGTTGAGCGCGAAGCTTGGCGCTAAGGTAGCGTGCATGAATCAGGGTGGAAGGTGCGACAACCGAGACGCAAATCGCTTCCGGATCCGACTTCGCAGCCTTCTCGACGAGTTCGCCACTGCTGAGCACCGCCGAGGCGTTCTCAGAATCGAAATCTTGTCGTCGAAGCAGCTGTACAAGCATCGCTCCCGCGAGTTCGTCGCGGTGCGCGCGAGCCGGCACGCACAGGACGCGGCAGGTGGGAGGGGAAAGAGGAAAGGGAGTGTGTTCGGCGACAGCTTTGTCCGCGGCCAACTGCGACTTTGACGGCGGGGCCGAACCGAGATCTTCGATTAGATCCTGGATGTGATGGTGAATCGCGGAACGTTGTTCGGCGTCCAGCTCATCGCGTTGCGCGTCCATTTCTGCGAGTGTGATCGTCGGGATCAAAACAGAATCGTAAAGAGAAGTAAGTGAATTTGCTTTCACATATGCTTCCGCGAGGTCGTGCGCTTCATCCAAGCCGAACGCGAGCAGCCGGTGATAACATTCCTCATGCGGAGCGAGGGCTTGTTCTTCACTGAGAAGCACGCTCAAGAACTGCAGTTTCGGCACGTGCCGCCCCATCACCGCGAGGCACACAGTCAGCGGAATCGCCAGAACAAGACCGATTGGCCCCCAAAGCCAAGTCCAAAAAACCGCCGCGATGATCAGCGCAATGGAGGAGACACCGGTGCTGGACCCGTACAGCCAGGGCTCGAGCGCATTTGCATTGATTACTTCAAGCACAATGAAAAGGCCGAGCGTCAAGACCGGACTGAGCCAGCTTGTCGAGACTGCGAACGAAAGAATCATGGGAACCGCGGCCGCGATCCACACTCCTACGTAAGGAACAAATCGCAGGAGCGCCGCGAACGCGCCCCAGAGCGCGGCGTTCGGCACGCCGATGAAGTAGAGTCCGAATGCAACACACAAGCCAAAACTCACATTCACCAGAAGCTGCATGGTCAGGTAACGAGCGACGCGGCTGCCGGCGTCGTCGAGGGCTCGGGTGGTCGCGCTGATCCGGCCTTGCCCGACCAAGCGGATCATCCGACCGCGCAGGTCCTCGCGCTTCAAGAGCATGAAGATGACGAGCAATGAAACGAGGGCGGCGGTCCCGAGCGGTCCGAGCAACCCGGTTGCGGCGTTTTGCAGGATTTGCGGAAGACGGTTTTGCGATTCGACGATCCGAACCGGCATCGGCTGTTGACCCGCAGGCAGGTTGCGAGAACGCGCCGCCGTGGTGGCTTTTGTTTCCGGGGCCGAACCGACCGCATTCGCCGGCGGCTCCAACGAATCCGGCAATTGCTTCTGCAACTCCGAAACGCCGTGCGAGAGGCGGCCAAGCGCTCCACCCGTGGGCAGTCGGATGGCGTGCAATTTGTTGTCGATGTTGGTCTGGTAATCGGGAAGCTTGGCCGCGAGGTCAATCAGTTGACGCGCTAACAGCCAACCGGCCCCGCCAACTACGCTGAAGAGCATCGCCACGACAATCAGAACAGCCGCGATCCGTCCAATCCAGCGTTCAATTCGGCCAACCAGCGGTGCGAGCAGAAAAGTCAGCATCGCCGCGAGCGCTAGCGGAATAAGCAATTGGCGTCCGACGTAAAGAATCGTGACGACGAACGCCGTCAGCAAAATCATCCAGATCCCTACGAGCGCCGCGGTAGAGGCATTCTTCGCTCGCATGGCACGTTACCCGTCGTCCACAGTGCGGCTTCTAGCAAATGCGCGGCACGTCGCCCGGGCACCGCAGCTCAGTTCTTCGACAAGAAGGTGTCTTCGGATTCCGTAGCGATCCAGGCAGGGGAAAGTGAC
>JBKPGQ010000273.1:0-11759 GCA_046729455.1 Verrucomicrobiota bacterium | reverse complement strand
AAATGCGATGCGCTTATGCGGCCGGGCGTGGTTTGGTTCGGAGAGCCTTTGCCTTCGCGTGAAACGGAACGCGTTGAGAACTATTTGCAGCGCGATTCTTGCGGCGTTGTGATCGTGGCGGGAACGACGGCAACGTTTGGATACATCATCGACTGGGCGCTGCGTGCCAGTCGCCGCGGCGGCGGGCTCATCGAAGTTAATCCCGAAGAAACGCCGCTCTCGCGATTTGCGACACGATTAGTGCGGAAACCAGCGGCCGTAGCGCTGCCGCGGATCGTTGATTCGTTGATTTGACCCTAGTGACGTGACTTGTGCTGGGAGCACAGGCTGGCAGCCTGTGCTCCCCAGAGACAGACGCGCCGCGATGGCGAAACGATAAAGAGCGAGCCGACGGATTTAGCTCGCGACGTCGATTATAGCTAATTTGAAATCAGCTCTATGCGTTGATCCAGCGCAGATAACGCTCCGCTGAGCGTCGTACCGCGGCTTTCGCGTCCGATAGAACGTTCGCTTTCCACCACGCACCGTAAATCTGATCGAAGGGAAAGGGTTCGATTGTTTTTAGAATATGATCGACGGCGGTCGCCCCGAGTGGAATCAGGTTCGGATAACTGCGCATGAAACTGACATACCGGCGATCTTGCACTACTTGAATGATGTCGCCAGTCAGCAATGCCCCTTTGCCATTTGCGCCGGCTGGCCAGTGCAAGACGGTGCCGCCTTCGAAATGGCCACCGCAGTTGATCAGCATCAGACCATCCCAAAGGTGAAGCATCGTGTCCTCCCAGAATTGAATGCGCGGACTTTTCCGCATCACCCAGTGGCGATCCTTAGCATGCAGGAAGATTTGCGCGTCGAAGTGCTCGGACCATTCCACCATAGCCGAGTAAAAATGGGGATGGGAAATTGCAATGGCGCGAATGCCGCCGCGCGCCTTGATTGTCCCTATAGTTTTTTCGTCGAGGAACGTGATGCAATCCCAAAGCAAATTTCCGTCCGGCGACCGCAAAAGCAAAGCGCGCTGACCAATGGCAAATTCCGGTTCGGTCCCGATCCCCACAAGATGCGGCGCCTCTTCTCTCAGGCGGTTTCGATGACGAGCAGCCATTCGTCTAAGCGTCGTCCAGGCCTGGCCTTCATGACGCACAAATTGCCGTTCATCTTCGCAAATTGGACAGGAGGCCGGCGACTGCGCGCTTTCATCAAACTGGGTTCCGCATTGAACACAGATGAAGTTTTCCACCGCGGAAAATTCTTATCGCAATACTTGGGCAAAGCAAGGAGGGGCGATCTCTAGGTCGGCCACGGCGGACTGGAGACCGCGTTTCCTCGGATTATTCCTTGCGGTGAACCGAGCCGGCGCCGGTGATGTGTTTTTCAATCGTCGGATTGCCGGAATAGCTGACTTTTCCCGCGCCGGTAATGGCGACTTTCAACGTTTCGGCAACTGCGACTTCTGCGTCGCCTGCGCCGGTCGTGGAGATTTCGGCGGTCTTGGTGTGGAGGCCGCTTGCGTTGAGCTCGCTAGCCCCGGTCATATCAGCAAGGAGTTCATCGATGTTTCCATCGAGCGAAACATGTGATGCGCCGCTAGCCTCAAGAGCGAACTTGGGTCCGGTGAGCTGTTTTGCAGTGAGCTTTACAGCGCCGCGGATCCTTGCGCCTGTCCTTGTTGGGCTGGAGATAACGACCTTGATTCCATGTGTTGGCCAAATGTGCTCGTGCGTGCGCAAATGAAGCGTGTCGCTCGAGACGTCACTTCCGACATACGAAAGAAGATTTTCGTCGGTCGTGATGCGGAGAGCAGGGGACCCGCTTTGCCATTCGATTTCGAATGCTCCACCGGCGTCGATCTCGGTGAAGGCGCTGATGGTTCGGTCATCTGTTTTGATATCGCCATTGCCTCGAACGCCAACCCACCGGCATCCTGAGGCCAAAGCGATGCAGACGGTCAGAAATACAATCGTGATCTTCTTCATGTAAAATATCGTTTCTCTAATTACGATGCATCGATGGCCTACTTTGGATTCTAGAAAATTCAAGGAGGGCGATCTCCAGGTCGCCCAGCGGCGGACTAGAGACCGTCGCTCCTTGATTCACTTCACAATCTTTAGCTTTACCACATCTACGAGGACATCATCGACGTAGAATTCAACGCGGTAATCACCGATCGCCCAACCGTCTTCCGGCCGTGCCAGCGTGAACGCTCCATGAGCATTTTGACTTTCGACCGTCGCTGAAGCTTCATCCACCTTGTAATCTTGTGGAAAATCTTCGCCGATGTTCTCCGCGATCCACACCGCTTTCACCTTTCCGCCCCTTCGGAGGCGCTGTCCCTGCCAACGCACGTAAATCTGGGGTGTATCGGATGAAAACGTCGTCGTTGGTTTGCCGAATTGATCTTTTGCAAAGCTCACGGACAGCCTTTTCGACGCGGCGTCGGATTTTATCTCTGGTCTGTTCTCGATTTTAGGTCGCTCAGCCAATTCCAGGGAAATTCGCTGGAGCAAATCGCCGTCCGTGGCGCGCATTGTTGTAACATCTTTAACAATTCCAGTACCCGGCACGAACCAGCGATCAATTGTCATACGGCTGGGTGAGCTTTGCTCTCCACGAATATGGAATGCATGAAACTCGCCGGCCGGAACTTCGATGTCTTCTTCTCCGGTCACATTGTACTGCTGCTGCACTTTTAAATCGCCGGCCTGTCCATCGAAATTCCAGGTCGCGCCCCGCTTTAGGGGCGCGGTAACCATTGTCTGTGGCGGATTGAACTTGATCAGTTCGCCATCAAGATTAATTCGCGCCCAACAGGTTATTCCATGGTCATCGACCGTAACGAGATCTGTGTTGGTGATCGAACCGGCCCGATGCATTTCGAACTTTAGGAGCTCTTTCCCGTCGACGTTCTCCATTCCATCAAGGCGGTAGAGTACTGGTAGCCGGACCCTACCACCAATGTCTGTTTTCAAATTCGAAATAGTAAGGCCTTTTCCAACGTCTTCCGTCATGCTGTATCGCCACGTCGTCCCGGGCGCAGTAGGGAGGAGCGGAGCGGCCAATGCCGAGGTAGACAAAAAGGGCAGGGCAAGAACCAAACTCCACGGCGACGCGCCCATCGGTCGCGCCCTACCAATCTCACCCAGTCCGTGTAATCTGCGAACGATCATGTCTCGGAAATATTGCATATCGATGTCGATCCTCGTCCTCGTTTTTTCTTTCGGTGTCAGTGGCCTCGCGGCGGACGCGCCAAAATTCGACCGGCACGTTGTGGTTGTTGTGTGGGATGGAATGCGCCCGGACTTTGTTAGCGAGCAAACAACTCCGACGCTATGGAAGCTTGCACGTCAGGGAGTCACCTTTCGCAATCATCATGCCGTTTATCCGAGCGCGACACAGGTAAACGGCACGGCACTCGTTACCGGCGTTTATCCCGGTCGTAGCAGCGTCATCGCAAATTATGCGTACCGCCCGGAGATCGACCGCACGCGATCAATCAGTGTCGAGAGTCCAACAGTTGTAAGGAAAGGAGATGAACTTTCTAGCGGGAAATACATTTCGGTTCCCACCATTACCGAACTCGTTCAACGCGCAGGTGAACGAACGGTGATTGCCAGTGCGAAAACTGTCGGTCTTTTGCTTGATCGAAATGCAGGCGTTGGGCCCGGGAAAAATTCTGTCACGCTCTTCGCGGGCCAGGCGCTTCCGCGTGATATTCTTACTCCCATCGTCGCTGCGCTGGGCCCGTTTCCATCTCTACATTTACAACGCGATGCCTGGACGACCAAAACAGTGACAGATTTCCTTTGGAAAGATGGCGTACCAGCTTTGTCGGTGATTTGGCTGGGCGAGCCGGATCTAACGGAGCACGAATCTGCGCCTGGTGCGCCACCCGCGCTCGCTGCGATCAAATCGTCAGATGAAAATCTCGCTGTTGTTCTGGCTGCGCTAGATAGCCGGGCTGCGCGTCAAGCAACGGATCTGTTTGTCGTTTCCGATCACGGATTCTCAACAATCGAACGATCCGTCGATTTGCGAAAAATCCTGAGCGATGCCGGTTTCGCTGCTAAGACTGAATTTGATGACGAGCCCAAACCTGGGGACATCATGCTGGTTGGGAACGGCGGCAGCGTTCTCTTTTATGTCGTCGGACACGACGCGACGGTGACGCGGCGTCTTGTCGAGTTTTTGCAGCAATCGGATTTTGCAGGAGTGATTTTTACCAGACAGGGTCTGCCAGGGAGCTTTCATTTAAATGACGCCAAGATCGACAACACACACGCGCCGGACATTGTCATGGCGTTTCGTTGGAATGATTCGAAAAATCAGTTCGGCGCAGCGGGAATGATCGATGCTGATTGGCAGCGAAAAGCAGGGGAGGGGACGCACGCCTCCCTCAGTCGATTCGACATGCATAATACTCTGATTGCGGCAGGCCCGGATTTTCGTCGCGGGCAGACAGATGATTTGCCTACAGGCAATGTCGATCTTACGCCGACAATTTTGCACATTCTTGGAATTAACGCGCCGCAGGAAATGGACGGCAGAATTTTGTCCGAAGCAATGGTTAACACTAATGGGGTCGCGGCTGGAAGAAAAACGGAAACGAGAACAATCGAAGCAAAAAAAGATTTCGCAGCAGGAACCTGGCGGCAATCGCTTCGAATTTCACGCATTGGTTCAACAATCTACCTCGACGAAGGCAACGGCGCTTTTACTCCAAACGCTGGGACGAAAGAGTGATTGACACCAAAATTTGCGAGACCTAGCCTCGCAATCGTGCTTCGACAGGTCGGTCGCATTGCTACGATCGGCGCGCTTTGCTGCGCGATCGGGTTGCATTGGGTTGCACTCCAGTCGTTCGCCTGGACAAGTATGCTTATCGAGTATTCAAAGCGCGCGCCGTTGTGTCAGGCGATTGCTCAGACGTTTGATGGCGCTCATCCGTGTTCGCTTTGCCATGTTGTCAACAAGGGAAAGAGTTCTGAAAAGAAATCCGATCTCCAATCACCGACGCCAAAGATCGACATGGTTTGCGCGTCGCGGTCGGGCCACTTGATACGACCGTTTGTTCCTTTCGAATATACGGCGTGCGATTTTTCTTCTTCTGAAATCGGGCGATCTACGCCTGTACCACCGCCACGCCTGCTCCTCAGTTAGTTCGCGTCTGATTCGGCTGCGTCGTGCGTGTGCATGGGTCGTAGCCTCGCACGCATTCCGCAACTGGAAACCGCCCCGCAGCAATCGTGGCGTTGTTTCAACTTTCGGAGGATTCAAATGAAATTTTTAGCTTTGTTTTTTTTGCTCATTTGCGCTGCATTCGAATTCGGCGCGATCAGCCCGACTTACGGTCACGGCTTTGCAGGCGCGCGGTTTTTTCCAGCCACGCTCGCAACCGATGATCCCTTTGTTGCCGATGAACTTTCACTTCCAACGGTCAGCACGATCAGGGCGCCGGAGGATGGTGGGACACGCGAGACAGAAATCTCTGCGGAGATCTCCAAGCGGATCACCCCGGAATTTGCGATCGAAATCGGTGACGGTTTTACGGTGCTCAATCCTCGAGAAGGGAGTGCGACGAATGGGTTCGGCAATCTGGAGGTAGGCGGGAAGTATCAGCTTCTGAAAAGCGGCGCGCACGAAGCGATTTTCTCGATTGGACTTGAGGTAAAAATCGGCGGCACTGGCTCGCGCTCGGTCGGGGCCGATTCATTCAGCACGTGGACGCCCGGAATTCTTTTCGGCAAAGGCTTCGGCGATTTACCTGCTGAGCTGCGGTTCCTGAAGCCGCTCGCCCTTACAGGACAAGTTGGCATTGCGATTCCCACCAGCGCGAGCACGCGCAGCGTCGAAGTAGATGCGGAGACCGGCGAAAAGGAGATTAAGATCGAGCGGCACCCCGACGTGCTGGAGTGGGGTTTCGCACTGGAGTACAGTCTGATCTACCTGCAATCGCAGGTGCAGGATATGCACTTGCAGGCGCCGCTCGATCGATTGATTCCGTTGGTGGAGTTTGCATTCGAAAGTCCGCTGAACCGCGGCCCGCAGGGACCAACGACAGGGACGATAAATCCCGGGATCATCTGGGCGGGCAAATACTTCCAGGTTGGAGTGGAGGCTGTTATCCCGATCAACGAGCATACTGGAAATAACGTCGGCGTGATCGCGCAACTGCACTTCTTTGTGGACGATCTTTTCCCACACAGCCTGGGCCGCCCGCTATTTGGAGGAAAGAAATGAAACGTATCGTCTTTAGCTTCCTTCTAGTTCTTCTGGCCCAGTCAACCCGGCTTGAAGCACACGCCTTTCTCAAGGATGCGGAACCTAGGGTGGGCAGCACCGTGCAAACATCGCCGAGTGAAGTTCGAATTCGATTTACAGAGAATATCGAACCTGGTCTTAGCAGCATTCAGGTCTTCAACGCATCAGGTGTAGAAGTGGACAAACGCGATCTGCATCTGGATCCCTCTGACCACGCCCTGCTGCACGTTTCTCTGTCACGGCTCGGCGCGGGAATCTACAAGGTTGTGTGGCGGGTAGTTTCCGTCGATACACACGTCACAAACGGAAATTTCACGTTCCGGGTTGTTCGTTAGGCGCTAGTGCGGAGCGGAACCAATGCTCACGACACAGCTCATCATCGCTCGCGCAGTGCACATCAGCGCGTCGATCCTGCTTGTGGGAATTTTCACCTTCGATCTCGTGATGCTTGCTCCGGCTCGTCGGCTTGGAAGCGACGATTTGCACGAGATTGAACGGCGCCTGTCCCGCCTAGCTGTTTGGAGCCTGGTCGCAGCACTTCTTTCCACTCTGTTTTGGTTTTGGCTGGAGATCGCCAGCATGAGTGGGTTGCCGCTCAAGAATGCTTTCTCGACGGAAGGGTGGCGAACGGTTTTGTTTGAGACACAATTCGGTCGGGTCTGGCAGCTTCGCCTTGTCTTGATCGCGGCCGCGTTTGCGCTTGTTGTTCCAGGCCTCGCGCAAGTTAAAGCACGAAGGGCCCTGATCCCGGTTCTCTGGCTGGTAAGCGTTGTTTTCCTCGTGTCGCTGGCCTGGATCAGCCACGCTGCAGCAGCCAGCGTGCGTTCACTTGGCCTGCTCGGCGACATGCTTCATCTTTGCGCTGCAGGTGGGTGGATTGGCGGACTGGCACCGCTGACGATTTTCCTGGCGCGCGTGCGTGCGCCGTTCTCGTTAGGCGAAACCGTCGCTCGGGTGGTCCACCGTTTTTCCACACTCAGCTTGTGCTGCGTGAGCGTTCTCGTCGTCAGCGGAATTTCCAATAGTTGGCTGCTGGTCGGTTCAGTCTACGCGCTTTTCACGACAGCTTATGGCCGACTTCTGCTTTTCAAGCTCATGCTCTTCGGAATCCTCCTGGGTTTCGGCGCGCGCAACCGGTTGCTCGTTAAAGCAAGGTTGCTAAAAGCCCCAGCGGGGCCGGACTTACTGCCTCAACTCCACCGCAATATGCTCTGCGAAGTCTGTCTCGGTGTTGCGGTGGTGGCGATCGTCGCGTGTTTAGGTGTAACGCCCCCTGCGCGGCATCTATGACGCGCGACACGTATTTCGCTACAGCGCTACGACCAAGTGATCAGGCGCAGTTCGTGCAATTGCATGAGGCAAGGGTGCGTGGGCATGACACGCACGCTAAAGCCATAGGTGCCGCTTTCAGATGCGGGGACCGCTCCCTGGTAAATATAATTGCCGTCTCCATCGGCGCGACCGGTTTGATTGAGGACAGTCGACGAAGGATTACGAATGTCACCGTTATCCGCTTCACCGTGGTAAGCTTCCACTCGCACATGTTGTGGGTCGACCGCACCGAGATGAACGCGCGCTGTGATTTGCAGCGCTTCGCCGACCAAAATGCTTTGTCGATCTTTGTCTCCGATCTGAACATCCGAAATCTTTATAGCCGGCCAATCCTTGCGTATTTGCGCTTTCCACTGGCTCAGGTATGTGGCGGCACCGCAGCCGTCGCGTGAAAAATTCTCGTACGATTTCGCAGCCGGGACATAAAGTTGCTCGGTGTATTCCTTCACCATCCGCTGCGTGTTAAAGGCCGGCGTGACGCTTCGGATTGATTCACGCATCAATTGCAGCCAGGCAAGGGGAAGTTTGCCATCCGGTTTCGCGTAATACAGAGGAACGATTTGGTTTTCCAGTAATTGGTAAAGACTGCTCGCGTCTACTTCATTCTGAAATTGGGTGGTCCCATTATTGATCTCCGCGCCAATGGCCCAGCCGTTGCTGCCGTTGTAACCTTCGCGCCACCAACCGTCGAGAACGCTCAGATTAATTGCGCCATTGGGGGCAGCCTTCATTCCGCTAGTTCCGCTCGCTTCCAAGGGACGCAGCGGATGGTTCAGCCAGAGATCGACACCCTGCACGAGGCGGCGCGCGATGTAGCTGTCGTAGTCGTCCACAAAAACGATGCGATTTTCCAGGCCAGCTTCGTGGCTAAATTTGTAAACTTCCTGAATGAGCGCCTTGCCGGCTTCGTCACGTGGATGTGCTTTGCCTGCAAAAATGAACTGCACCGGACGCGTCGCGTCATTCAGTAATCGCTTCAAGCGTTCCTTATCGCTGAATAGGAGCGTGGCTCGTTTATAAGTCGCGAAACGGCGCGCAAAACCGATCGTCAAAATCTCCGGATCAAGAATGCGATTAACCTTGCGAATAGACTCGGGCGATTCCCCCATTCGTTCACGACGCTGTCGTTCTCGGTCGCGCACAAACTCAATGAGGCGGAGCTTGAGTTTTTGATGGGTGTCCCAAAGGTGCGCATCGGGAATATCGAAGACACCGCGCCAGAAATCCGGCTCGGTGAGGTGTTCCTCCCATACGCCGAGATGCTTGCGATAAAGTGCTGCGAACTCCGGCGCCATCCAGGTTTTCGTATGGACTCCGTTTGTGATGCTGGTAATCGGCACTTCGTGGATCGGAACGCCGGCCCAGACGTCTTTCCATAGCGATCGGGTGACTTGGCCGTGCAATTTGCTTACCCCATTAGCGTGCCGGCTAAGACGCAGTGCCAGGATGGTCATACTGAACGGGTCGTTTGGATCGATGCGGGTCTGACCGAACGAGAACAGCTCGTCGAACGGAATGTTCAGCTCCTTCGCGAAATTACCGAAATATTTCCGCATCATCTCGCGCGGGAACGAGTCATTGCCTGCGGGAACGGGAGTATGCGTTGTAAAGACATTGGCAGCCGCTACCAGCTGAAGTGCTGAATAAAAATCGAGCTTCTTTTCCACGACATTGAGACGAATGCGTTCGAGCGCCAGAAACGCTGAGTGTCCTTCGTTGATGTGAAACACGGCCGGCTGAATGCCGAGCGCAGCCAGTGCTTTGACGCCACCAATCCCGAGCATGATCTCCTGCCGCATGCGCATCTCGAGATCACCGCCATAGAGCTCGGCAGTAATTAATCTGTCCTCGGCGCTGTTTTCCGGAATATCGGTGTCCAGGAGATAAAGACTCACCCTTCCAACGCGCAATTCCCAGAGCCTGGCAAAAACCTGTCGGTCCAGAATAGGTACCGAAATTAGCGGTTTCCCATTGCTGCGGAGGGCTTCGCGGATGGGGAGGTGATAGAAATTTTGATTCAGATTGATCGCTGCCTGAATGCCGTCCTTATCGATCTGTTGCCGGAAATAGCCGTGTCGATAGAGCAGACCAATCGCAACGAAGTTTAAATCCAGATCGCTCGCCGACTTGCAATGGTCGCCAGCGAGTATGCCGAGGCCCCCGGAATAATTCGGAATCGATTCGTGAAAACCAAATTCAGCCGAGAAATAGGCGATCGGATTCTTGATCGCGCTACCGGCTCCTGTCTTTCCGTAAGTATCGTGGCGCCCGAGATATTTTTCGAATTCCTCGAAGACCTGCTTTAGCTCGCGCAGGAAGGTTTTGTCCTGTGCAAGCTCTTCCAGCCGGGATTGCCGGGAAAGCTGGAGCATTCGGACGGGGTTATGATTTGTCCGGTTCCAAAGCTCGGGATCCAGATGGCGGAACAGCCTGCGCGCGGCGGGTTCCCATGTCCACCAGAGGTTGAAACTCATCTCGCGCAGCGGCTCGAGCGCCGCCGGAAGAATGGGAGTAACGTTATAGGTTTGAAAAGTCGGCATGGGAATTCCTGTAACCGGGGTCGGCGACCCCGGTCATTGACAAATTGTTACAGAAGGTAGCGAAGAAAACCGAAGATTCTATTGCGAACGCGTGCCTCCAGGAGTGGTGCCTTCCCAGTCGCCCCTTTGTGTTCGCGTGACGGCTAGGGTCTTCGTTGCTCGTTTAGCAATCCGTTGAATGTTTTGGACGTTAGTGTCCGTCGGAGTCCCCAATCCCGGCTACAGCTCGCGGCGCAAGAATCAGTCCTAGAAAAAAGCCGGCGATCAGTCCGCACAGATGCGCCGCCATGCTGACCTGTGGCGTCGAAAGATCGAAGACGATTTGAATCACTACGATCAACCCAATGTTTCCCAGGCGTTGTCTCGCCTGTGGCACATGACGATGTCTCACTAAAAATCCGGCCCACGCGCCGACGATTCCCATGATACACCCCGACGCACCGACAAGCTGGCCGACTTGTACGAAACCGACTACCGCCAAACCCACAACACCTGCGCTGGAGACAAGCCCGGAAATCAGATAGCACACGGCGAACCGAGTTGTGCCTATGGATCGTTCCAGAGGCGGCCCAAGAATATAAAGCGCGAAAATGTTGAAAAGGAGATGGGTAAAACCTCCGTGTAAGAAGAGCGCAGTAAAAAGCCGCCAGTATTCTCCCTGGGCGACCACAGCATAAGGCTCAAGCGCGCCGGCTCGATGCAGGACTTCCGGATCGTTCAGATCGCCAACAAAGATTTCAAAAAGGAATGCGACGACGTTGAGCAGGATCAGGGCGAGAACCGCGGGCGCGCTTCGGAGTTGGCTATGGCGGCCACGGTCCGCGACCGGGACGGGTGCGAAAGAAACGCGGTGGTTTTGGCGAGATTCCAATTGCCGAAATAATCGGACCTGATCGCGCAACTCAGCGCTCGGATGCAGGATTTGAAGAATTATTCCCAGTTTTCCAGCCGATCTGTAGTCTGCCCGTGCGGCAAGCTCTGTCATTTTGCGCAATCCAATCGCCGGAAGAAAGAGAAGGACAACCCAGGCCAAACCGCCGATGTAACCAGCCGCAATAGGAACGAGAATCCACGCGACAGCAGTGATGGCAAGCACAACGAGTGCAGCGACACGCCAGCCACGGTAGGGCCCACCGGGACGCCATGCCCGGGCCAGCACTAGCAGCGGGGAAATCACTGCGAGAAAGAGAAAAATATGATTCAGATCCACGGATAAAGTTGGCGCTAGATAGGTGATCGGTTAAAGCGTTGAAGCGTTAAAGCGGCAACAAGAATCAGCCGCTTCATCGCTTAAACGGCTCAACGCTTCAACGACGAAACTTTTCAACCTTGTATGTTTTTAACCTTTTTTAACATTCAAACATGCGAATCAAGGTCACCGACTATCTCGACGTTGTTTCATCCTGGTGTTTTTGGTCTGAGCCAACCTGGGCAGAATTAAAGAAACGTTATGACGGTCGCGTGGGGTTTCAGTGGAAAATTGCATTGATGGATCCGAGCGGCTTGCCAACTTCCCGTGAGCAGGAACAATGGTTCTATCGGCGCAGCGGAATGATGATGCGTTCGCCGTTCATGCTCAACACTGATTGGTACGATCCGCGTTTGCCAGAGTGGCTCCCGCCGAAC
>JBKPGQ010000272.1:0-9043 GCA_046729455.1 Verrucomicrobiota bacterium | reverse complement strand
TGTCATGGATGTAGTCTTGCATTTCATCCTCAATAACCTCCAAGGCGTCCGTGTAGGCTTCATTGCCACTGCCGCCAGGAACTTCGTCATCTTGGATGCCGCCGAGTTCGTTGTATTGGATCCAAAAGTCGGCCTCGAGTAATTCCAATGCCGCTGGGAACCGAAGCAGGGCTGCGTCCCCGGTTGTCAGACCACCACTTGCTTCTGCGGTCCGAGTGTCTCCCAATAATCCGACGCCGATTGTTCCCGCTCCCAGGGCAAGTGATTTGCCCAGGAACAAACGACGACTGATCGAACCTTTGAGAGACTTAGCTCTTTTTTTAACATCATTCCGAAAGGGACGATTCTCGCCCTTATCAAAATCATTTGCTGCAGGATTATTTATTGCTTTCATGCCCGTAGAATCGCAGCGGTTCGCGCTGCGCGCTGCACGGGAAAAGTTACGTGTTTGTTACCGTGCAAGACGCCATAGGCGCTGGCTGATCCGCGCAAAGTCGTAGCGCTGGCGGCGCTGCAGCGATATGCAAAAAAAGAAATGGAGCCTACGGGATTCGAACCCGTGACCTCCTCAATGCCATTGAGGCGCTCTACCAACTGAGCTGAATCCCACCCGAATATCATTGCACCCGGGCACTAAGGCATCGCGTGCAATTAGCGGCCAAATCGCTCCCACTTGCACCTGCCGGAACCGTGGTTGAGCTTTCTCGTCGTGCCGATGGAAAGTCGCCTCAAAAGCGGTTTTTTGTGTGCGGCGGCCGCGCTCTTGGCTGCGTGCCAATCGCCATCAGCAAATCAGGCGACTCCGGCTTACAGGCCTGCGGCCGCAACGGACCAGTCAGGCGCTCCCACTTCGCGCTACGAGGTCGACTCCTTTGGCCCTTTCCAGCGAGAGCCTGGAATCGGTCTTCGTGGCGGGAGTTTTTTTGGCAGGGGGCCATGATGAAGCGAAGATCGAGAAGAGCTTTGCGTTTTCGCCGCCAGATCCTCTGGCCGAACTTTTAAAGGTTTCATTTGGAGCCTACGGGATTCGAACCCGTGACCTCCTCAATGCCATTGAGGCGCTCTACCAACTGAGCTAAGACCCCGGTAAAGAATTGTAGATTGTAAGTTTCAGATCACAGATTGCAACATGCCAGCTGGGATCTTGCGGACATACCTTATTCCGCCGCGAATCTCGTAGAGCTGCGCTCATTCGTGGCTTGCGATCGAGCACATAATTTGTCCAATGCCTGAATAGGTTTGAGGCCGTTGCAGTCGAAGCTTGCAACAAAGCGCATGTTGTGATGTTTAATGGGCAGAGGAAATTAATGAAGTTATCGAGATTCCCGGCGCTCTGTTCGGTCGCGATGCTCGCGATGGGAATTTGCACCAGCACAGGACAAACAAACGGACCGGTACCCCAAAACGGTCCTCGCGCCGCAGCGGCCAACGGTGTTCGAGGGAGTAACGTGCGTCCCAACAATCCAAATCCGCCGTACGTTCCCCGTGGGCCGATAAACGCAGGCCAGCGCCCACCTGGCACGCTCCCGGCTCAGGTCCAAAGTCGTTCGCCCACGAATTTTCGACCAAATTATTCACCGCTTACCCGGCAGTTGAATCACAGGCTGACGGCAATGAGCGTTCAACAGCACTCGCGAACCGACAATGTACAAACAACGGGCAATCTGTTGCCATCAAGCGGAATTGTGCAAACCACGCTGTCGATACCGGACGATCAGCGCGCGCTCAGAACTGACGATCTAAAGCCGACCAGTGACGTGTTGGTGAAGCGAGAGATTTCGGAAGGCTTAGAGACAATTCACACCCCGCACAGCGCACGAAGTGCCGATGTGCAACCGATCGTTCGTGATTCGGCGAATCGTGATTCCAAGCAACACAAGGTCAAGAAGAATCGCCAACCTGGAAGGAATCGGTTCAGCTATTCCGATGCGCTCCGTCGTAATTGGCACGAATGGCATAATCGCGATTGGTGGCGGCAGCATTGTAACAACATCGTTTTCGTCACCGGCGGATATTATTTCCTGGACGCGAGCTATTGGTACCCAGCTTACGGTTATGATCCGCTTAACAGCTATTACGATTACGATGGACCAATCTACACCTATGGTAATCTGCTGCCCGACCAAGTAATCGCGAATGTTCAAGCCGCCCTGCAAGATGCAGGCTATTACTTTGGGGCGGTCACGGGCTCGCTAAGCGGAGAGACGCGGGCTGCTCTCGCAAATTTCCAGCGCGACTACGGCTTGATCGTTACCGGAGCAATTGACGAGCCGACGGTTGAGGCGCTAGGATTGTATTAGAAGGCGCGCTCAGTTCAGTTAGGAGTTTCTTCGGGTTCAGTGCGGAATCCCCATGCGCCGCACGAGGTCGGTAAATCGCGGGTCGCTGCGGATTGGATCCCACACCGGCTCGTCTTTATAAAAGGGTCCGATCGCTTCTGCTGCTAAGCCGCGTTCCAGCCACGTGAGGGCCAGCTCCTTCTCGTTCAAGGTCGCATAGATCTTAGCTATCCAGTGCGCCTGACTTAGATTCGCGCCTGACATCTCTTCCAGCTCTTTGATGACCTGGAGAGCTTCTGCCCGCTTCCCCTGCGCCGCGTAGAGCATTCCTGTATCGTAAATCAAAATCGAATCATTCTTTCTTTCTCCTTGGGCCTTCTCCAATTCCGTGAGCGTTTCGTTGAATAACTTGTTTTGGATGTAAATTCCTATTTCAAAGGTAGTGGTAAAAGCTGGGCCTAGCCCATTGGCTTGCTGCAGCAGCTCAAGCGCTCGCGCATAATCTCGCTTGAGGTAGTAAGGAAGGGTCGCTACGCGTGCGATAATCGAGGAGAGCGGGTCAAGCTCGCGAGCTTTCAGACACTCCTCGAAGCTTTCATCGAGGCGCCCCTGACGCACCAGCGAAAATCCTAAAAATTCATGGGCCAGCGCAAAACTCGGACTGAGCTCGATCGCACGCCGCAGTTCGCGATCACCTAGTGAAAAATTGGACGGGGCAAACTGGACGAAGGCAGAACCAAGTGCGGCGTGCGCTTCGGCCACGTTGTCATCGAGCGTGAGGGCTTTGCGCGCCGCCTCTTCCGCTTTGCGCCGGCCTTCAATGGGCGCGATGTAGCCGTAAGCTCCAAGAGTTCCATAGGCGTCAGATAAGCCCGCGTAGGCGAGCGCATAATTCGGATCTTCTTCAATCGCCTTCTCGCAATAGCGAATGGCCGTTAGCAGATCTTCGCGGGTGCGACGACTAATATATCCTCGTCCCTGTACGTAATACTGGAAAGCTTTGAGGTTCTCTGTGGGACGCTTCGCCAGTTGCTGCCGCTCGGCACCGCTCAGCTTCAAGCGCAGCTTCTCGGAAACCTCTCTCGCGATTTCTTCCTGCACCGCGAACACATCGGCGAGTTTGCCGTTGTACTGCCCGTCGGCTACGCAGTATCGGCTATTCGAGGCATCCCGTCGAGGCAGTACTCATGGGCCTCAACCCGCTAGGGCATTAGTTTGCCCTTTCCTCGTCGACCGCACCTCGCAAAAATTTGCGACGGTCGCATACCGCCGTTACAGGAAGAATGCCAGCTGATTCTTGAGCAATGCAAAAGTTAATCGAATGCGTTCCGAATTTTTCGGAAGGCCGTGATCAAAATATCATTCGGCAGATCACCGATGCGATCGAATCCGTGGACAGCGTTTCGCTGTTGGATGTCGATCCTGGTGCGAGCACCAACCGGACCGTGGTAACGTTCGTCGGCAGCCCTGATGCAGCGGTTGAAGCGGCGTTTCGCGCTATCAAGAAAGCGGCGGAGTTGATCGACATGCGCAAACACAAGGGAGCACATCCGCGTATGGGCGCGACCGATGTCTGTCCGTTCATTCCGGTAAGCAACGTGAGATGGGATGAAGCGATCGCTTGTGCAAATCGCCTGGGAAAGCGTGTGAGTGATGAATTGAAAATTCCTGTCTATCTCTACGAAAAAGCGGCGAAAAATAAATCGCGTTCGAATTTGTCCGTGATTCGCGCAGGCGAATACGAAGGGTTCTTCGAAAAAATAAAACAACCCGAATGGAAACCGGATTTTGGGCCCGTCACATTCAACGAAAAATTAGGCGCGACCGTAATCGGAGTTCGAGATTTTCTTGTCGCCTACAATGTCAATCTGAACACGAAATCAGTGCGGCGTGCAAACTCGGTTGCGTTTGACGTGCGAGAGCAGGGCAGGGTGCAGACCGAAGATGGAACGGCGTGGGGAAAACCCGTGCTGGATGCGAATGGTGAGCCGATCCGGGTTCCCGGAATGCTGAAGCACGTCAAGGCAATTGGTTGGTTCGTGAAGGAATACGGGATTGCGCAAGTTTCGATGAACCTGACCAATATCGAAGAAACTCCGTTACACGCGGCGTTTAATGCGTGTTGCGGATCGGCAGCCAAGCGTGGTCTGCGTGTGACGGGCTCGGAGATTGTAGGCATGGTCCCGAAGAAAAGTCTCGTTGATGCAGGGCGATATTTCTTGCGCAAGCAAAAATGGTCAGAAGGCGTGTCCGATGAAGAATTGATCGACATCGCCATTCGCTCAATGGGCTTGAGCGAACTGAAACCTTTCGATCCAAAAGAAAAGGTGATTGAATTCAAAATCGAAGATGCCGAGCCGAAGAATACCCTAGTGAAAATGAATCTGCGCGAATTTTGCAATGAAACACTGAGCGATTCGCCTGCACCCGGCGGCGGTTCTATCGCAGCATTAATGGGCGCTCTAGGCGCTTCGTTAGGCGGAATGGTTGCGAACCTGTCCGCAGGAAAACGCGGCTGGGATGATAAGCTCGAATATTTCAGCAATTGGGCAGTGAAAGCGCAGCAACTCAAAGACGAATTGCTCGCCCTGGTGGACGAGGATACCGCCGCGTTCAACAAAGTGATGGACGCGTTCGCCCTGCCCAAAGAATCGGCTGAAGAGAAGGCTGCGCGGACGGCTGCAATCGAACAGGCAACCAAGTATGCGGCCGAAGTTCCCTTGAAGGTCATGGAGACAGCGGCGAAATCTTACGCATTGCTAGCTGAAATGGCTGAAAGAGGAAATCCGGCTTCTATCTCCGATGTCGGTGTCGGCGCGCTGGCGACTCGTGCGTGCATCGAGGGCGCGGAGCTGAACGTAAGAATCAATCTCGCACAGTTGAAAGACGAAAAATTCAAGACGGCGCTTGAGGAGAAAGTCCGAAACGTTTGTGCGGATTCGGTAGCAAAATTTGAAGGAGTCAGCCAGGCAGTCGAAAGTAAGTTACGCAAATCGTGAAGACGCTGGCTGTCCTTCGCGTCTCGCAATTAGTCACCCTGACCGGTCCCAATCGGCCGCGTATGGGGCGCGAACTGTCTGAGCTGGCAATCATTCGCGATGGCGGAATGCTGATCCGCGACGGCAACATCGACATGGTCGGCCCCAGCCGTGAGGTCGAGAACAAAGCAGGCGATGCGGAAATTGTCGATGCTAGTGGCAAAGTCATTCTTCCAGGTTTTGTCGATGCGCACACTCATTTGGTTTTTGCCGGGAATCGGCTGGACGACTTCGAGCGCCGCGCGCGCGGTGATACGTATGAGCAAATCGCGAGGGCCGGAGGCGGAATATGGTCAACTGTTGAAAAGACGCGAGCAGCGAGTGAGTTCGATCTTCTCGTGCAAGCAAAAAAGCATGCAGATTGGTTCCTGCGTTGCGGAACGACAACTGTTGAATCAAAATCCGGCTACGGCCTTACGCTAGAAGATGAACTGAAGATCTTGCGGGTCATGCGGCGACTCAATCAGGAGACTCCGCTCGAAATTGTGCCGACATTTCTCGGCGCACACGCAGTTCCGCGCAAGATGCACGCCGATGAATACGTCGATCTCGTGGTCAATGAGATGCTGCCACGAGTGACTTCGGACGGTCTGGCCGAATTTTGCGATGTATTCTGCGAGCAAGGCTACTTCGATATCGAACAATCAGGGCGAATTCTCAGCGCGGCGAAAAGGCTTGGATTGAAACTGCGGATTCACGCCGATCAACTGAGTAATTCAAGCGCGGTAAAACTGGCAGCCGAATTGAAAACCACAACGGCAGATCATCTGGAAAAGACCGACGAGGATGGGATCGCCGCATTGAAATCTGGGGGCGTGCAACCGGTACTTTTGCCGGGCTCAGTCTATGCGCTTGGATCGACCTGTTATCCGCGAGCGCGAGAAATGATCGAGGCCGGTCTCGCGGTTGTGATCGCGACTGATTTCAATCCCGGTTCGTCGCCAACGCCGAGCATGCCGATGATATTGTCGCTTGCGTGCACACAAATGAAGATGTCGCCAGCAGAAGCAATCTCTGCATCGACAATCAATCCGGCTTATTCGTTAGGTCGGGGCGATCAGATCGGCTCGCTCGAGCCGGGAAAGCTCGCCAACTTCACCATCTTCGATTGCGAAGATTATCGCGAGCTGGCGTATTGGTTTGGGGTTTCACTGACACATGGCGTTTACGTCAAGGGAAAGAAAGCCCACTAACACACCAAAGAAACGGAAAGAAATGGAAGAAGAAGTCTTAAAAGTGGAGAAGGGGTTTACTGACGCAATCGCCAAAAATGATTTGGAATCGATCGAACGATTTGTTACCGATGACTGGATCATCATCAATGCCGATGGAGGAATCATCGAGAAGGAGCGCTTTCTAGAGGTGATCAAGTCGGGAGCTCTTACTCATGAGATGATGCAGTCCGACGACATTCGAGTCCGTGTCTACGGAGACAGCGCTGTCGTGAGTGCGCTCACTCGTTCGAAGGGCAAATTCATGGAGCAGGAATTCACTACGCACGAGCGGTCCACAGATGTTTTTGTGAGGCACGATGGGCAATGGCGGTGCGTCCTGACGCAGCTCACTGGATTTACGAAACAGTGAGGCGGTCGCGCCTTGCCACCTCGGGCAGATTTTGCGGCGCTGCGGAGCGCCGTTACAGTGAGCTTATGAAGGTCGAAGTGGAAAAGCAGCCGGGCTCTGTCTCTACACTGCAAATTGAACTGCCGCCGGAGGAAGTGTCCAGGGAATGGGATGTGATCGCCACCAGCTTTGCCCGCTTTGCCAAGATTCCAGGCTACAGGCCAGGCAAGGCGCCGCGCGCGGTCATTGAAAAGAGATTTCGCAAGGAAATTCAGGACGAATTAACCAAGAAGCTCGTTTCCAAAAGTTATCATGAAGCGATCGAGCAAGAACAGTTGCGCGTTGCTTCGTTGGCCAATATCGAGGATGTCCAGCTTGGCGAGGACAAGTCGATGCGGTTCCGCGCCACAGTTGTTACAGCGCCGGAGTTTGAGTTGCCCGAATACAAGAACATTCCGGTGCAATTGCCGGAAACGAAGGTTTCCGAATCGGAGATCGATGCTGCAGTCGAGCGTTTGCGCGATCAATCCGCCGACTTCGTTGACGTTCCTGAGCGGGGCTTGAAGATGGACGACTTCGCCATAATCGACTTTGAGGGATCCAGCGATGGCAAGCCAATCAGTGAAATTGCGCCCCAGGCGAGCAAGAATCTCCACGGTGGGAAAAAATTCTGGTTGCACCTCGCGCCTGACAATTTCCTGCCGAAATTTTGCGAACAAATCGTGGATCTCAAGCCAGGCGACACGGGTACTGTAAACGTCGATTTGGCGACGGATTTTCCGGTCAAGGAACTGGCAGGAAAACAGGCAAATTACAATGTCACAGTGCGTGAGATTAAGCAGAAAGTATTACCGGCTGGGGATGATGTGTTTGCGGCTAAATTGATTCCCGGAAAGACGCTTGGCGATCTGCGCCAAATCATCGAACACGATCTCGCGCACGAGAAGGAGCATGAGCGCGAACGAGCGAAAGAAGGGCAGGTCGTGAAGTACCTGCACGAGCGGATCCAGTTCGAGTTGCCGCCTGCTCTGCTAAAAAATGAAACGCGTCGCATTTTGGCAGATTTGGTGCAACGAAACCGGGAACGCGGTGTTCCTGATGAGATGTTAAAGGACAAGGAGAAAGAGCTCATCGAAACCGCCGCAGGGCTTGCTGCTCACCGGTTGAAGACCAACTTCATTCTGCATCGGATTGCCGAGCGCGAAAACATCAAGGTTGCGCGGGAAGACATCAACGCACGGCTTCGTGAGGAAGCAGCGCGGTACAACGTTCCCATGGAAAAAATGCGGAAGGAACTGCAGGAACACGATGGTCTTGACGCATTCGCGGAACAGATACTGCTGGGCAAGACTCTTGATTTCCTTAAGGCGAATGTTAGCGTCGAGGCAGCGCAAGAACCCGCTGTTAAAGAAGAAAAATCATGAGTGTATCGAACGAAAATCTTTCCCAGGTGCTGATTCCGATGGTGGTGGAGCAGACTGGCCGGGGCGAGCGAAGCTACGACATTTATTCGCGACTACTCAAGGATCGCATCGTCTTCATCGGAACGCCAATGGACGATCACATTGCTAATCTCGTCATTGCGCAGTTGCTGTTTTTGCAAATGGAGGACTCGAAAAAGGATATCAATATCTATATCAATTCGCCCGGCGGCTCAGTAACTGCCGGTCTTGCGGTTTATGATACGATGCAGTTTCTGACCTGCGATGTGACTACTTACTGCCTCGGAATGGCTGCGAGTATGGCTGCGGTCTTGCTCTGTGCCGGCACGAAAGGCAAGCGTTTCGCGCTTCCAAATTCCGATATCATGATTCATCAGGTTTCCGGAGGCGCGCAGGGTGCAGCGAGCGACGTGGAGCGTCAGGTCGATTACATGTTCAAGCTGAAAAAACGTCTCATCAAAATCATCGCACAGCACACCGGCAAATCCGAAGAACAAGTGCGGATCGATTCAGATCGCGATTATTATATGTCCGCCCAGGAAGCTAAGGCGTACGGTTTGGTGGACGAAGTGATCAAGTCTCGCAAGGAGGTGAAGCTACTCGATGGGGCGACTCCTCCCTCCGGTGACCGATCAGTGGAAGTGGCTGAAAGTGTTTTGCCGCGCAAAGTCGGAGGTTAGGAGAGCTTCTTAAAAAATATGGCCCGCGCTTCCAACCTCAC
>JBKPGQ010000271.1:0-4429 GCA_046729455.1 Verrucomicrobiota bacterium | reverse complement strand
CCCGCTCAAGAGCGAGCAATCCATCTGCACCATGTTTGGCAGATCGAGATCGAGAACATCGCGAATCGCCTGTTTTACCACCGGATGATTCCGCCCGATGTTGAAGACGCTGTAGCCGCTCAGAAAATCCAGGTACGGCTGATTATCCATGTCGTACAGGTACGCGCCTTCCGCTCGCGCATAGACCTTGTCGAACCCGATCACTCGCTGCGCCTGTACCAGCGTCGGGTTTACATGGCGCTCATGGAGCTGGTAATTTTCACCCAGTCGCGCTGCGATAATTTCCTTCAGATCAAAAACCATCTAGTGACGTTCTCCGATTTGCCTCCGAAACGCAAATGCAGCGCCGTGAGTAACGCTTCAAGCTATTGCCGTCAGAACTCCATCATGCGACGCAGCCGACAAAAAGCCGCGGGATCCACGTGGGATCTCGCGGCTTTTGAACTTCGCGGTGGTATTATTAGTCTTGGTCTTCAACAACCACTCGCTCAACCGTACGACTTTCAGTTGGGCCCGTGTAATAAACACGTACCTTCTGCCCAGCTCGCAGCGGCGCTGTCACGATTTTGCCAGCGCCGTCAACAATTCGCGCGGCCGTGCCCAGAGCAAAACTGACTGGACCTTGCTCCCCCCTCACTACAACTGTCTTGCCGGGCTCATACGTCGTCACGGTGCCGGCTGTGTAGGTTGTGCTCGTTGTTTGAGTTGTTGTTGTTGGTTCTGTCGTTGTTTCGGTTGTTGTTGTGCTCGTCTGCGCAAACGCCAGGGGCGCTACCAATGCGCAAGCGATACCAATAATTGTTCTTTTCATATTTAGACCTCCTTTGTTTACTTTGATGTTTTCTGCCGAGCTTCATGCTCGGTAACGGCAGGTGTGCCTAGATTACACCTGTCCATTTTGGCCTTGGACGGTTGCAGGGCCGCCGCTATTCGAAGGGGCACACGTTTCCCTCAATCTAACACGACTACGTGATCAACCAGACGCGTGTAACCGTTATTGGCGTAGAACACAACCACCCGCGCGCCGGGTTTGATCGGACCGCGTACGGGTCGGCCAGACTTGTCATAGACCAGTCCGGGCCCGTACAGATCAAACCGCTCTGGATTCGCACTGTCCGTGCGAACGACCAGGGTTCCGGCAGGCTGGTAACTGGCCGCGCTGGCTTCTTCGGCTTGTATGATCGGTGCTGTTACCGTTACTCCCTCTACGCTAGTTATTGTAGTCGTTGTCCGATAATGCCTCGTGCGGTTCGTGGTAGTCTGCGCAAACGCCGGCGATGCAATGAGCACGCAAGCGACAGCAACAATTGCTTTTCTTACCATAATGCCTCCCTCGTTTTGATACCCAAGGTTCGTAGTTCGAAGAGTTGCCGGACGCTTCAAAGATGTCGCGATTTGATGAAAATTCTCATTTTGAGTGATTGAGCGGCCTTGCGGATTCGGTAACGTGAACCCGCCGATGATCAGCCAGATGCCGATGGCCGAGCCAGTAGTCACTCCAGAACTTATCAAGCAACACGGCCTCACCCCGGAAGAATTCGAGCGCATTAAGAAAATCCTCGGGCGCGAGCCAAATTTCACCGAGTTGGGAATTTTCTCGGTAATGTGGAGCGAGCACTGCTCCTATAAGAACTCGAAGAAAGAACTAAAGAAGTTTCCGACTACGGGGCCGGGCATTCTGGTAAAAGCAGGCGAAGAAAATGCCGGTGTCGTCGATATCGGCGACGGTTGGGCCATCGCGTTCAAGATGGAGAGCCACAATCATCCCAGCGCGATTGAACCGTTTCAGGGCGCCGCCACCGGCGTCGGCGGGATTATCCGCGATATCTTTACGATGGGTGCGCGCCCAGAATTTTGTCTGAATTCTTTGCGGTTTGGGCCAATCACTGCTGAAAATTCGAAATCAGAAATCAGAAATCCGAAATTGGCCGCGAACCGTCGCTTATTCACTGGGGTCGTTTCCGGGATTGCGCATTACGGTAATTGCATTGGGATCCCTACAATTGGCGGTGAAATCTATTTTGATGACAGTTTCGAGGGTAATCCTCTCGTAAATGTTTTTTGTCTCGGTGTGTTGCGTCACGAGCAACTGGCGCGCGGCACAGCTAGCGGCGTCGGTAATCCGGTATTTTATGTGGGCGCGGAGACGGGGCGTGATGGCTTGGCCGGAGCAGCGTTCGCTTCGCGTGAATTGACCGAGCAATCGCGCGAAGATCGTCCTGCCGTGCAAGTCGGCGATCCGTTCAAGGAAAAACTTTTGCTCGAAGCGTGCCTTGAGCTGCTTAGTCATGATGTCGTCGCCGGCATCCAGGACATGGGCGCAGCGGGGCTAACTTGCTCGACCTGTGAAACCGCCAGCCGCGCTGGCAGCGGTATCGAGATTGACCTAGCGAAAGTTCCAAAGCGCGAGCCTGGCATGACGCCATATGAGATTTTGCTAAGCGAATCGCAGGAACGGATGCTGATCATCGCGAAGCGCGGCAAGGAAGATGTGGTCCGCGCAATATTCGAGAAATGGGATGTGCCGTGCGTCGAGATCGGGCGCGTGGCCGATGACGGCATGATGCGCGTGCGTGATAACGACGCAATTGCCGCAGCGATTCCCGCCAAGGCGCTGGCTGACGAAGCACCTCTTTATTCGCGGGAAGCAAAATCTGTTGCAGCGGCAATCAATCATCTCGGTCTGACAAACCTCGCGAAGATCGACAATCTCGAAGCGCTGCGCCAACTATTGTGTGATCCAACCATTGCATCGAAAAACTGGGTGTATCGGCAGTACGATCACACGGTGCGAACCGGCACCCTCGTGAAGCCGGGTTCGGACGCGGCCGTTTTTCTTGTCCGTGATGCAAACAAAATCCTGGCTGCGACTACTGATTGCAATTCGCTGTATTGCGCGCTGGATCCGCGGGAGGGTGGAAAGATTGCCGTAGCAGAGGCGGCGCGAAATCTTTCCTGCTCAGGGGCACGTCCGCTCGCGGTCACTGATAACTTGAACTTCGGCAATCCCTACAAGCCGGAGAACTTTTGGCAATTGCGCGAAGCAGTCGAAGGCATCACCGAAGGCTGTCGTGCGTTTGGCACGCCAGTCATCGGCGGAAATGTTTCTTTATATAATGAGAGCCCCGCAGGTGTGGTCGATCCAACCCCCACCATCGGCATGGTCGGCTTGATCGACAAGGAAGAGCACATCACGACTCAATGGTTCAAGAATGACGGTACCGCGATTATCCTGGTTGGTGAAATCGCCGGCACTGTAGCCGTGGGCGCTGACCGCGGCGGAGAAAAAACTGGCCACAACAAAGAAGCCGAGGTTAATGCCCTCGGCTACAGTCTCGGCGGCTCACGTTATCTCAAAGTCTGTCACGGTTTGAAACTTGGGCCGCTGCCACGTATCGATCTGGCGTACGAAATCAAAATCCAGAATGCGGTGCGCGATTTGATTCGCGAAGGTCTGGTAAAAAGCGCCCACGATTGCAGTGAAGGCGGGCTGGCGGTTGCGCTTGCCGAATGTTGTTTTAACCCGGAAAAACTTTTCGGGGTGGAAATCGATCTTAAAGCCGGCGACGTGCCTGCCACCACAGTGTTATTTAATGAATCGCAGTCGCGAATAGTGATTTCCGTCGCGCCCGCAAATTTGCAAAAGACGATGTCAATTTTGCAGGACGGACGAATTCCGTTTCAACAAATTGGCAGAGTTGGCGGCAACCAACTTCGCATCCGCGTCGGTAGCGAAGAATTTTCTTGGCCAATCGCTGATCTTCATGATGACTGGTGGAACGCCATCCGCCGCTCGGTGGAAAGCGATTCGGCCGCAGAGGGCATCCCGAGTTTATGAAGCGCGACATCAACGTCGTCTTCGAGGGGCTCGATCCCCGAAAATTACGATCGCTATTTGGGGCCCGGTTTTGTTCGAACGATTCATTGAACCGTGCGCGATTTGGTGAATTATTGAGTGTGATCTCTCCAGACAAAATCGACATCATCGAGGCCGAAACCAATCCGTTCCCGCAGCATGAGTGCGGGCTCTTCGGCGTATTCGGTCATCCGAACGCAGCGGTCCTGAGTTATTATGGCCTGTTTGCGCTGCAGCATCGCGGCCAGGAGAGCGCGGGAATTGTCAGCTGCAACGGCCCCGGCACAACTTTTCTCCAGCACAAAGACATGGGTCTTGTGTCGCAGGTGTTTGGGCAGGAAGAACTGGCGAGACTGAAAGGGACACGCGCGATCGGGCACACGCGTTATTCGACGACCGGAACTAGTACGATCAAAAACGCGCAACCTTTCGTGGTCGACTGTGTGCGCGGCCAAATGGCAATTGCGCACAATGGTAATTTGATTAACGCCGATTTTCTGCGCGATGAGCTGGAGCGAAAAGGCTCCATTTTCCAAACCACCGCTGATAGTGAAATCATCTTACATCTTCTGG
>JBKPGQ010000270.1:0-13808 GCA_046729455.1 Verrucomicrobiota bacterium | reverse complement strand
CTCCAGATTGTATTTAACCAGGATCAGCGTCTGGTTCTCCGAGCAACGAATCCGGTAAAATTTTCGGTCGGACCCGCCTTTTTCGATTGGGCGAATTTTTATATCGGTTACATCCAGCAGCGGAAAATGCATCCGTGTTCGCCGGAGAAGAAATTCGGTCCTCATACTAGATGTCGCTGTTACGATGGATGCCGCTGACCTTTTTTTGGGAGCGGACAATACAACCATTAAGCTGACTTTTGGAAGCAATTTGTGCACCCGTCCACAAAATTGTGTCTTCAAGGACGGCTCCTTCGCCGACCTGGCAGTTCTCTCCAACAATCGAGCAGCCGCGCAGCTGTGCGCTCGGATCGACAATGGCCGATTTCGCGACGCGTTCAGGCCACTCGCGTGTTCTGATGTAATAAGGCGTCCAATGTTCTTGAAAAATTGTCCGGTGAACTTCCAAATATTGATTTCGTGAACCGATGTTGAACCATTTTCCGTCGTTCATCACCAAGCCGCCGATCTTGCCGCCCTCGCCGATCCAATCACGGATAATCGGGAAGAAAGAAGTTTTCCGGCGTGGCGGAATTCGCTGGAAAATCTGTCGGTTCCAAACAGCGACGCCGGCAAAATCGTAATTACCGGCTATGCCGTACCGCGCCGATATATCGACGACGCGGTGATCGCGAAAAGCCACGTCAGCGGCCAAACCGGTTTCGCGCAGCGCGAGCGTGACGTCATTGCCTCGCCGAAAATGTTCATCAATCAACGGTGACAGATCCATGTTTGTTAAGACATCACCGCTGTAGGTAATGAACGGTTCGCTGCCAAGACAGCGTTCCACATTCTTGATTCCGCCACCCGTTTCGAGCAAATCGGGCTCGTGAACCAGCGTAATTGAATGCCCGGCGTAACTGTTCTCGGCAAAAAAGACCCGAAACAATTCAGGAAGTCTGTGCGTGTTGATGACGAACCTGCTCACTCCCGCGTCTATCAAATGATCGAGCGCGAAAGTGATCAGCGGTTTTTGAAAAATCGGTACGAGCGGTTTGGGGAGATCATCTGTCAACGGACGCAAACGGGTACCGCGGCCCGCGGCCAAAATGAATGCTTGGATGATCTTGTTCACGAACAAAAAATTAGAGATTCCTCGACTTCGCTCGGAATGACAAGAAAAGCAGCCGCAATCGAGTTCCAAGACCGCCGGCGAGAATGAAAGCTTGTGTGATTCTGTTCATCTCGGTCAAGTTTCAGTTACCGCGGACGATTTTGATTTGCCACTCTTCCTCGCGTTATGCGTATATCGGAAGCAAAGCGTCTGCGATTAATTCAATCGCGTGGAATTTCCAGCGAATCCGTCACTCGCAATCTGTCCACAACAAGGTCGTCGATTTCAAGATGCCTGATTTTCGCTCGACCGATGACAAGGCGGCCGACCGCGACGACGCCCAATGCAAGCGCTCCAATCGCCAGCGCCCCGAGCGCGAGAGCTCCGACACTCTGCGCTCCGATCGCCAATGCGCGGATGCGCATTGACTCGAGATCATTTAGTTCTGCCTCGTGCATGGCGTGGTAAATTGTCCGCAAGCTTAATCCAGGATATTCGATCCTCCGTCCAGATATGGCCGGCTGGAGTAACGATTTCGGGCAGATCGAAAGTAGCAACAGTGACATCGATTTCGTTAGCATCGGGTTCGCTCATGAAAGTCAGCGCGCTCCCGCACGCCTCGCAGAACGAGCGGACGCGTTCGGCCCATGCGATTTCAAGCGGTTTTCCCTTCGTAAATTGAAAATCGCTCCGCCGAAACGACGCCCAGGTCACGAACGGCGCACCGGCGCTCTTGCGACAATCTTCGCAATGGCAATGAGTGACATTATAGGGCTCGCCGATGCCTTGGTATCGAACAGCACCGCAGAGGCAACCTCCACAAATCGTCTTTGGCTCCGCTTCCATCGCAAATTACAGGGCAACCGCGCGGTTACTCAGTAATCCTAGTAGGTCAGGTTAGGGCCAGCGGAACGCCGCCACACCGATCGCTGCCAGGGAAGCTCGCGCTTCTGTAAATAGAGCGTGCACGTGCCGAAATCGATAATGCCGTGGTGCCGCCGCAGCGTTTCCGCACCAAGCAGGCCGGCAACCGGCGGCGAACCTTCCAACAATCCACCGTGAATTAATCCTTCCATATCGATCACGCCTACGTCCTTGCCAACGAGATCGACCGAGCCCACCGATAGTTTGCGAATCCTCGCCACGCGCAGGCCGCGCTCCTTCAGGTTCACGGCCGAAGAACTATACTGCGTCTCGCGGGTGGCAATTCGCATTCGCCTAACGAAAGAACGATGCAACAACGTGGCAAACGAACCGGTATCGACCATAAACTTGGCCGCTTTCCCATTGATCGAACCGTTCACATACAAATTAAAGCCGTCGCTTACTTGAATCGGAACAGATTGCAATCCGCGTCGGTCGAAACCAGGAACACCACCCAAGACGTCGGGGTCGGTCTTCAAGATGAGCAACTGCCGTTGACAATCCAGCACCGCCTGGGTTGGGAAAAGAATATCCGCTCCAATGATTCCGTCGATTTCCTCTTCCTGAACCAGGCGCGCCGCGCGGGCAGAGTTGCCAAGATCGACAGCAACCATCGGTTCATCGATCAGAGTTAGCCCTCCGAGCCTCAGCTCGCGCGCTATGGCCACATTATTGAATGCGCCGTTGATCTGAATGCGTGACGGCAGGTCTGACCTCGCCGTGATTGGTTTGAGTCGAAAATAATTGCGGCGATTTACAGCGATTGCGCTCACGGGCGCACCACTATCAATCGTCAGCCACGCCCCTCTGCCGTTGATAAAAGCGCGCACCATCAGATGATTTTGCCGAGAGCGCACCAGTGGTAGCGCCACAAAGTGCGCGTCTGCTCGCGCGTAAGTGACCTGTGGCACGGCAGTCAATCCAGCGACCAGCACCAGTGCAGCGCACGAGATCGACAAAAATGTCCGGCACAATCGCCGCTGGCTTGAACAAGTCACGGGGCGTGAGATTAACACGGTTCTTTTTACGTGAAAGCAATTTCGCGTTTTTAAGATCGATGGCCTCGCGAAGGTAAACCGAGTGTTTTATCATTGCGCGGCATGCATGAGTAATGATTTACTCTCCGCCAAATTGAACCTGCTCAAATGACGACGGCGATAACTGAAACACCCGTAGCCGAGCAGAAACTCGTCAGGGGACTCGGCCTGCTCGATTCAACCATGCTTGTTGCTGGTTCGATGATCGGCTCGGGAATTTTCATTGTCTCCGCGGACATCGCGCGACTTGTTGGTTCTCCTGGCTGGTTGCTCGTCGTATGGGCGGTCACCGGCGGGCTCACCATCGTGGCTGCGCTCAGTTACGGCGAACTGGCAGCGATGATGCCGAAAGCTGGTGGCCAATACGTTTACTTGCGCGAAGCCTACAGTCCGCTTTGGGGATTTCTCTACGGCTGGACGCTGTTTCTCGTGATCCAAACCGGTACAATCGCCGCAGTGGCGGTCGCGTTTGCTCGTTTTCTCGGTGTGTTCACCGATGCCGTTTCGCCGACGCGCTGGATTATCCCACCAATCATGCTCTCGCAGCGCTATGCCATCAGTCTTTCGACACAGCAATTGGTGGCGATCCTGATCATCATATTTTTGACGATGGTAAATACGCGCGGCCTGCGCCTTGGCAAGCTCATCCAAAACGTCTTCACGTCCGCGAAAACGCTGTCACTCTTCGCATTGGTAGTTCTTGGCATTTTCGTTGGACGCAACGTTGACGCGTTGCAGGCGAACTTCGCGAATTTCTGGACGCCGACGGCTGTTTCTCCGATTACATCAGATCTGCCGTTCGTCGGTGCGGTCTCCGCGACCGCCACCGCGCTCGGGATGATAATCGCGATTTGCGTTGGGCAGGTCGGTTCGCTGTTTTCCGCAGACGCATGGAACAACATCACCTTTACCGCGGGTGAAGTGCGCGAACCGCGACGAAATATTCCGCTCTCACTTTTGTTCGGCACCGGACTGGTGATCAGCTTATATCTGCTGGCCAATGTGGCGTACCTCTGCGTCTTGCCGTTGGACAAAATCCAACACGCGCCAGACGACCGTGTCGGCACCGCGGCGATGCAGGTGATGTTCGGCGGGGCAGGAGCTGGCATCATGGCGGTAGCCATCATGATCTCCACGTTTGGTTGTTGTAACGGGCTCATCCTCGCGGGCGCGCGCGTCTATTATGCGATGGCGCAGGATGGTTTGTTCTTTAAAGCGACGGCCCGGCTGAATTCGAAGCACGTGCCGGCTATCGCGCTGGTCCTGCAGGGAATCTGGACCGCGCTGCTTGTGCTGCCACGCACACGAAACGTTGATCCCGTAAGCAGCGCTGTCACATACGGCAATCTGTACAGTAATTTGTTGGACTACATAATTTTTGCCGCCCTGATCTTCTACGTGTTGACAATTGCAGGCATATTCGTGCTTCGTCGAACACGTCCGGAAGCCGAACGACCTTACCGCGCACTTGGTTACCCAATTCTACCTGCTCTCTATATGGTTGGCGCCACAGCGATCATGCTCGTTCTGCTTGCCTACAGAGTACAAACAACATGGCCCGGCCTGGTAATCGTGTTCACTGGCGTGCCGATTTATTTCTTCTGGAAATTTTTTGGAGCAAAATCACCTCCAGCTTGACTTGCTCCGTTCATCCCGAGCAGCACACCCAAAACCAACTTCGCCCATGAACGTATTTCGACGAAAAAGCGTCACCCAACTTCAAGCTGAAGCACTGACCGACGACCGCCTGAAACGAGCGCTCGGGGCGACTAACCTGACGGCGCTCGGCATCGGTGCAATCATTGGCACAGGCATTTTCGTGCTCACCGGCACGGTCGCAGCGCAGAACGCGGGGCCAGCCGTAATCTTATCGTTCGTCCTGGCGGGTGTGGCCTCGATCTTTGCCGCGCTCTGCTATAGCGAGTTCGCGTCCCTGGTGCCAATGGCCGGCAGCGCGTACACCTACGGTTACGCGACGCTCGGCGAACTCTTCGCCTGGATCATCGGCTGGGACTTAATTTTGGAATACGCCCTCGGTGCCGTCACGGTTTCCATCGGTTGGTCGGGCTATGTCGTTTCGTTTCTGCGCGACATAGGCATTCATATCCCGCCGGCACTATCCGCAGCGCGAGGGACGCTCATTACTCTGGCGGATGGAACGCAAGTTACGGCCATTTTCAATCTGCCAGCCGTCATTATTATCGCCATCGTAACGCTTCTGCTCGTGATCGGTATTCGCGAATCCGCGACGGTCAATAACGTAATCGTGTTCGTGAAAGTGGCGGTGGTGCTGTTGTTCATCTTCGGCGCGGCTCACGCGGTCAATCCTGCCAACTGGCATCCATTTATCCCACCGAGCACCGATGTGCGCGGGCATTTCGGTTGGAGCGGAGTCATGCAGGGCGCTGGGATTGTGTTTTTTGCGTACATCGGTTTCGATGCCGTCAGCACGGCAGCGCAGGAAGCGAAAAATCCGCAGCGCGACATGCCGATTGGGATCATCGGCTCGCTGCTGGTCTGCACCGTGCTCTATATCGCGGTGTCGGCGGTCGCGACCGGCATTGTGCCGTATTTGCAACTGGACGTACCTGATCCGATCGCCGTGGCCGCCGATCATGCCGGGGTGGGCTGGATGGCCTCGGCAATCAAGCTGGGCGCTATTGCAGGGCTCAGCTCGGTCATTCTGGTAATGCTGCTGGGCCAGTCGCGGATCTTCTGGACCATGGCTGGCGATGGTTTGATGCCGAAGTTTGTGAGCAAAGTTCATCCAAAATTTCGCACTCCGTGGATCACGACGATAGTGACAGGAGTCGTTGTCTCCTGTTTTGCGGCGGTCTTCACTGTGCGCGAAGCTGGCAGCCTTGTTTCAATCGGCACACTGCTCGCCTTCGTAATTGTCTCAATTGGCGTGCTTGTGCTGCGGATCCGCGAGCCGCATTTGCCGCGGACATTTAAGACACCAGTCGTGTGGTTCGTCGCACCCATGGGCGCGATATCGGCGCTTTATCTCATGGTGTCATTGCCGTGGCTCACCTGGGAGCGGCTAATTTACTGGTTTGCTTTCGGTATCGTCATTTACTTCGGGTACAGCGCCTACAACTCCAAACTCGGTCCGCGCAAAATCCCAGGCGAGACCGGCTGGTCGCGCGCGCTGAAAATCGCCGGCGTGATCTGGATCGTCTTTGGGTCGCTGGGCTCGATCCTATGGTTGGCGCGTTATCGCGTGGATTACATCCCCGGCCCGCTCGGGATCGTTATCGGTGCGGCTGGGTTTGTGCTCGCGTGGAGTCTGGGCGCCCTACTTAACCTCGTTGCCCAAGTTTCCGATCATACACATGCACGGCATTTGATGATGGAAACACCAGACCAGGCCGCAAAATAATCGCGGCAGCAATCTCGCGAGTCTAAGAACCAGCTGAGGTCCAGTTGAATCCGTGCGAGGGGCTAGTTGCGCCTAACCCACGAAACGCTTCGACGCCTCCCTTGAGTTTCTCGCGATCGATTTGATTGAAAGCGCGACGTGCGTCGGCGAGCGCGGATAGCGCGACCCCTGCCCGCCGCAGAGTTTGGCGCTCTGCGGACGATAACTCCTCTTGGCTTCCGCTGCTTACCACGCGCGTTTGAAATCGCGAAATCACGACGCCCAACGCATCATCATTCGCCGCTCCAAATAAATCGACAAGCTGTTGAAAGCGGAGATGAAAAGGAATCGTAGCAAGGTCCGCGTTCTCAGCTTCGGATGTTTCCGCGGGCGGGATCATAATCTCATTCGACGTCACCACTGAATGCCAGACGTCAGCGGGCTGGTAATACCCGATCTCAAGGCGACAAGCATGATGCCATTGCGACATTTTTACATAATGCATTCCCGCCATCGGTTCGACAGCAGTTTCCTTCTCCTCTAAGCCGTCTGCACAATGAACCCGGAGATGAACCTGTCGATCAATAGGCGCGCCGTTTTTGAAAATCGATGGCCAGTCAACACTCCAATATGCGAAGATTGTCCAAGGATCCCTTGCAATGGCGAGAAGACGCGGTGAACCATCAAAGCGCGGCAGTCCTAATTCGTTGCTCAAGGCGGGTGACTCCTCATTTTCCGCAAGAGCAACGACCGGTTTCCTGGAAATGTGGAATGTCTTTCCCGGCTTCATCTATCACAAATTGGCTCAAATCGACAAAAGGCCAACTCCAGATTTTCGCGGCGAAAACGTCGATGACTCAAAATCCAATCTCGACTAATTTCCGAGTTTTTCCGCGCCTTTTTGCCGCGTTTAACGCATAGTTCTCGTCTATTTTGGGAAGACACATGAGTGCAAAAATCGTCGGTCTCGAAGAACTTTCGGAGCGCAGCAAGCAGTTGCGTGCTGTCGGGAAAAAACTGGTGGCGACGAATGGCTGCTTTGATTTGCTGCACGTCGGACACGTGCGGTATTTGAAAGCTGCCCGTGCACTCGGTGATTTGTTGGCAGTCGGTTTGAATGGCGACGGCTCGGTCCGCGAGTTGAAAGGGAAAGGACGCCCGATCACGGCTGAGCGTGATCGCGCAGAAATTCTTGCCGCGCTACAGTGCGTCGATCTCGTCACAATTTTTCCGGAAATGCGAGCCACGCAGTTTATTGCCGCAAGCTATCCTGCCATTTATGTCAAAGGCGGAGATTACAGTCCGGAAACGCTCAACGAAGAGGAGCGCGCACTTTTAAAGGATATCGGCGCCGAGATTCGCTTCATTCCATTTGAGGCGGGCTATTCGACTTCGCGCCTGTTGGAACAAATTCGCAACAGCGAGAGCTAAAGTTGTGACGCGCTTCGCGCGATCGATGTCCGTATATTATAGACGCGAGGATGAACAGGTGAAGCGGCTGCCAATAGGAATCCTAGGATCTGGAAAGGGAAGCAACTGCCGGGCAATCCTTGAACGGATCCGCTCGGGAGACCTGGCGGCGGAAGCGCGTGTTGTGATCTCGGACGCGCTGGATGCACCGATCCTCGACATAGCGCGGGAGTTTTCAGTTGCTAACGCATACTTGCCGCCCGGCCAATTTCGCACGCGGTTAGAGCCGAGGGTCGAAAACGAGCTAGTGAATATGTTACGCGAGGCCGGTGTTGAACTCGTGGCACTCGCCGGTTTTATGCGCGTGCTACATGCACCGATGCTCAAAGCGTTCCCGGGCCGTATTATCAATATTCATCCAGCGCTTCTACCAAAATTTCCCGGTCTCGAAGCGTGGAAACAAGCGCTCGTGGCCGGCGAAGAGGTAAGCGGTTGCACCGTTCATTACGTGGACGAGAAAATCGATCACGGTGAAATCATCGCTCAGCGTGAAGTGCCGATCCTGCCGGGAGACACGCCCGAAAGTCTGCATGCGCGGATTCAAATTGCCGAGCGCGAGTTATACCCTGCTGTGATCGCGGAGTTCTGCGCAAAATACCAGGCGGCAGGTTTGTAATTTTGAAGCTCGCTGATCAGTGGCGGCCTGATTTCATTCGACTGTCTAAGGTTGTTCTGCTTTTTGTTCGCGACTCAGTACTTCTTCCAACGCAGCAGTCGGTTTTTTCTGCTCATACAGCACTGAATAAACCTGATCAATAATCGGCGTTTCGATTTTCAACTGTCGCGCGCACTCAAAAGCGCTCCGCGCCGTGGGAATTCCTTCGGCTACCATCTTCATGGCTTGCGTGATCTGTGTGAGTGATTCGCCTCGCCCGAGACGTTTGCCGACTGTGTGATTGCGGCTGCGCTCGCTATAACAAGTCACAATCAGATCGCCCGCGCCGCTTAATCCATAGAAAGCTTGCGCAGTCCCTCCCATGGCAACTCCGAGACGCACCAGTTCCGCCAACGATCGCGTCACTAATGCCGCTTTGGAATTGTCGCCCAATCCGAGCCCATCGCTGATCCCTGCCGCCACAGCGAAAACATTTTTCAAAGCGCCGCCCAGTTCAATGGAAATGACCTCCTGGCTGGTGTAAACGCGAAAGCGCGGACTCCCAAGGATGCTTTGCAGACTCGCTGCGCACTCAGCGTCGTTGCAACCGATCACGGTCGCAGTAGGAAAGTTTCGGACGACCTCGGCCGCGAGATTCGGCCCGGATAAGACCGCAATCTTCTGCTCAGGAAAAAGTTCGCTTAGGATCTGACTCATGCGCATCCCGGTGCCGTGCTCGATCCCTTTCACGCAGCTCAACAGCAACGCGCGGACACTGGCAATGGTTTCTCGCAGCCGAACTGCAACCTCTCGCAAAGCCGTCGATGGCGTTGCGAAGACGATAAGGTCTGCCTGGGCGCAATCGTTGAGCTGAGAGGTAACACGCACCGATCCAGGTAATTTGAGCCCCGGAAGGTAGTCACCGTTCTCGCGCGTTTCTCGCATGCGCGCCGCGCTCTCGGCGTCGTGACCCCAAAGCGAAACCTGACGCCCATCCTTTCCCCATAACCACGCCAAAGCCGTTCCCCAACTGCCGGCACCAAGAATTGCTGTTTCGCCGATTTTCATTTTCGAGTAAACCGTGGCTCCGTTCCACGCATGAGCCGCGAAAGATTTGAACGATGGCGCCAAATCACAACTGCTGCGAGACAAACCGACGAATAGAATAACGATTTTCCGGCGGTCCGACTTAGCCAGGTTGTAATCAGAATGATGAAGGGCAATGCAGCTGCAGCTGCAATTGAGGCCACCGAAACGTAACGCGTGAGCAAAAAAGTTAGTATCCAAATCGCCGCCCCGACCAGCGCCGCGGTTGGAGCCAATCCGAAAAGCGCGCCGGCTGAAGTCGCAACGCCTTTGCCGCCTTTGAAGTGTAGCCAGACCGGAAAAGAATGCCCAATTACGCTGCATATCGCCGCGAGAATTCCAAACATCTCTGGTGAGTTCCACTCCGACTGCGCTCGCGTAGCAATCAAGAGCGACATCTTTACGGCGCCGAAGCCCTTCAAAAAGTCCGCCGCGAATACCGGATAGCCGTAACTCTTTCCAAGTGTGCGTATAACATTCGTCGCACCGACGTTGCCGCTACCGCACGTTCGGATGTCAATTCCCGCGATTCGACCCGCGAGATAGCCGAACGGAATTGATCCCAACAGATAGCTCCCGATCACAACGGCGAACGTGAGCATTGTAAATTACTCGGAATTTGTGGCTACTTCCACGACAGTATGTCGATATAAGTTCTTCTTAGACAACCATATAGAGATTATAGCAAGATCAGCTGGGGTGATTCCACTTACTCGGGCCGCCTGTCCCAATGAACTGGGACGGGTAGTCGCCAGCTTTTGTCTCGTTTCAGAGCGAAGCCCTGGAATTTCGTCATAGTTCAGCCAAACTGGAATAAGCTGGTGCTGTCTGCGGTCAATTTGTCGATTCTGGTCTGATTGCCGGACTGCATAACCCTCGTATTTGAAATCCGTTTCGACCAACTGCCAGATGGAGATCGGCAGAAGGGAACAAAGCTCGGACGGCAGGTCTTTGGCATTAAAGTCCGGCCTCTTGAGCAATTGAGAGATGGGAAGGCCGTTGAGCTTGGTCTCGCTGGCTAGCGATCGGGCTTGATCCAGAAGACGCGCTTTTTCCCTATAACGAGTCCAGCGTCCCTGACTTACCAATCCCGTGTCAAATGCTCGGGTGGTCAAGCGCCGATCGGCATTGTCATGTCGCAAGAATAACCGGTCCTCGGCCCGGCTTGTAAACATACGATAAGGTTCTTCGGTGCCTTTAGTGACGAGATCATCGATAAGGACTCCTATGTACGCTTCGCTCCGCTCGAGCACTAGTGGCGAACGGCCTTGGAGCTTCAAAGCAGCGTTAGCTCCCGCAATCAAACCTTGAGCAGCCGCCTCTTCATACCCTGACGTACCGTTAACCTGGCCGGCAAAATACAATCCATCGATCAACTTGGTCTCGAGGGTGGGGAAAAGCTGGGTGGGCGGAAAGTAATCGTATTCCACAGCGTATCCAGGACGCATTATCTCGGCTCGCTCCAGAGCAGGGATCGAATGCAAGAATTCAAGTTGAACGTCATATGGCAAACTCGTCGAGATGCCGTTTACATAATATTCTCTTGTGTGGCGGCCTTCCGGCTCAAGGAAGAGTTGATGCGACGCCTTATCCGAGAACTTTACCACCTTGTCCTCGATCGATGGGCAATATCTGGGCCCAGTGCCCTTGATCTGGCCGGAATAGAGTGGAGAGCGCCCAAGATTGGCGATAATGATCTCATGCGTCGTCTTGGTAGTATGAGTTATCCAGCAGGGCATTTGTTCCACGTGGAACTTTCCGTCCCGGATGCGGTTCAGCGTAAAGATTTCTGCTCCGTAGTCGCCAAATTCCCCCTCATAAAACGAAAAGGTCGGCGGCGGTTCGTCCCCAGGTTGCATCTCGCACCGAGAAAAATCAATCGAGCGCGCGTTTAAGCGACAGGGCGTGCCCGTCTTGAACCGCCCGACTTGGAAGCCTAACTCCTGAAGATTATCGCTGAGGCTCGAACTGGTATCGGCTATTCGTCCTCCAGGCTTGGTTACTTCGCCGACATGGAGGAGGCCGCGCAAAAATGTCCCTGAAGTGATCACAACACTTCGGGCAGCGATTGTTAGGCCTAAATCAGTTTCGACCGCAACGACCCTGCCTTCCTTGGCAAGGATGCGTAAGACGGTTCCCTGTTTAAGGTCGAGATTTTCCGCCGACTCAAGAATGGCCTTCATGCGGAATTGATAAGCCTTCTTGTCGCACTGAACCCTTGGCGCCCGGACCGATGGTCCCTTCGTTCTATTAAGCATTCGAAACTGAATCCCTGTGGCATCGGCATTTAAGCCCATTGCACCGCCCATGGCGTCTATTTCGCGGACAATATGCCCTTTGGCCAGTCCACCGATCGCTGGATTACAGGACATTTGCCCAATCGTGTCCAAGTTTTGGGTTAGCATCAACGTCCGGCATCCGATTCGCGCGGCGGCTAGCGCTGCCTCGATACCTGCATGGCCACTTCCGACAACCAACACATCATATTCTGTAGGTAGCTTGAAATTCATAATTCGCTTAACTATCTAATTATCAGCCATTTACTTGTATGTGATGGGCGGTGTTCGCTCCTGTTTTGGGTCCTGCCGGATTGTGCGACGTCTGCATTGCGGTGTATGCCATGCGGCCGAGCACTATTAGAAGCAGAGCTGTCGTAATAAAGGCGCCTCCCCATATCCAATACTCAATCATGCGAGGATAACTTTTCCCCCGCATAATGCGCACTGCAAACTGACCCAGCGTGCCGGCATAAACGTACAAAAAAAGACCAGGCGCCCGCCCGATCGTCGCCCAAAGCATGTAGCTCCCAAACGAGATCCGCGTTATGCCGTAAAAATAATTTAGCAGGCTTGTTGGGAAAAGTGGATGAAGTTGACTCAACAGAATAATCTTCCAGCTCTCGCGCTCTACCGCAGGTCCCAATGTGCGCAGCGTCGGATTACGTGAGAGTTTTTGCTGAAACCATCGCCTGGCGATCCATCGGCTTAAGGCAAAGGAAATTGCTGTAGCAACGAGGTTCCCCATCAGCACGATTAGAAATCCCCACCACAATCCAAAAAAGAAACCGCCGCCGACAGCAAGGATGCCACCGGGAAGCAGGAGAATGTTACAAGCAGCAAAAAGCAGCGGGTAGCAGACGGCTCCCCAGGCACCCCAGCTCATCACGCGCTGTTGCGACGTCTCGATAAAGCTGACGATCGGAAGGAAGCGCGAAAGCACGATTGCCAGTACAACTGCAATAACGAGAGCTCCAACTTGCCAGCAAATTGCGCGGCTGACCTTCGGCATCCGGAAATTCTGCTCGCGTCACTGGCTTCGCGCAAATCTCGCCAGCTGCGTTATCGGGGGCTTCAGATGCCGTACCATCTAACTAGACACTCGAGGGCTCTGCATTTTTACGACGTGGAATACCGAGGCTGTCAAAGATTATCCGGGTGGCGTCGGAACGGTTGAGTGTGTAGAAGTGAATACCGGCGACATCGTTGTCCAACAGGTCGTGACATTGTTCTATCGCGAAATGCAGCCCGACACGCCTGACCATCTCAGGATCGTTTTGGCAACGCTGTAGAGCGCGCAGAAGCCTGGCGGGGAATCGCGCGCCACCCGCCAGCTCCGCTATTCGTTTGAAGCCGCTAATAGAGGTAATCGGCATGATGCCCGCAATAATGGGAATGTTGATGTCGACGAGCGCACAGCGTTCGCGGAAATCGAGGAAATCGCGATTGTCGAAAAACAGCTGAGTTACAATGTAATCAGCGCCAGCGTCTACTTTCGCTTTGAAGTGATCCATTTCGAGCAATCGATTCGGCGTCGCAGGATGTCCTTCGGGGAAGCCGGCCACTCCGATCCCGAAACCGCGACGGTCTGGATGCGCGCCGGACTGGTTGAACCGGCGAATGAATTTAACTAAATCGATTGCATGTTGGAACGAGTCCCGCGATTTATCGTAGGCAATTCCAACCGGCCTATCACCGCCGAGCGCAAGAATATTTCCAATAGCGGACTTGGCGTATCGAAGGAGAATGGCTTCGATTTCCTCCTCGTTGTGACAAACGCAGGTAAGGTGGGGAATCGGGTCGAGCTTTGTTGTGCGTTGAATCCGCTCTACGAGATCGTGTGTTAAATCACGTGTTGAACCGCCGGCACCGTACGTCACGCTGACAAAATGAGGCATGTACGATTCGAGGTCGCGAATCGTTTGATAGAGAGTCTCGGCCGCCGCCGCAGTTTTCGGCGGAAAGA
>JBKPGQ010000269.1:0-5088 GCA_046729455.1 Verrucomicrobiota bacterium | reverse complement strand
GGGCTGATATCGTCCCCCATTACAACTCGGGCAGGTGATGTAAGCGCGATAGCGGCTGAGCAAGACGCGCACATGCATCTTGTAAGTCTTGCTCTCAAGCCAGCGAAAGAATCCGCGGACGCCATACCACCGATCGTTTTCGTAATCTTCGTCCGTGTAATCGCCTGACCGTTTCTCGCCCTCGATCACGAAGTCCTGGTCTGCCTTCGGCAATTCTTCAAATGGAACATTGATATCGATCTCCTTGCGTGCGCAGGCTCGAAGCAAATCCTTTTGCGATTCACCGAACTCGGCCCCGCGAAAAACACGAACCACGCCT
The DNA here is from genome assembly GCA_046729455.1 of Verrucomicrobiota bacterium. Lineage (GTDB taxonomy): Bacteria > Verrucomicrobiota > Verrucomicrobiia > Chthoniobacterales > UBA10450 > Udaeobacter. The sequence continues at coordinate 4,769 of JBKPGQ010000269.1, read as the reverse complement.
TGTTTGATGTTCAGGCTGCGATTTGGAATCGCCTTGTTTAGATCGATTGCGATGGTACGACCAAAGCCTCGACATTCCGAACAGGCACCGAGTGGATTATTGAAACTGAAAAGCCCTGGTGTAGGCGGGCGAATATCGAGATCACAGTGAGCGCAATGCCACCCGGTGGAGAAAGGTAGTTCGTGATCAGTGATCAGTGATCTGTGATCAGCTGAGCGTTGGGGGTTGGACGTCGAGCTTTCTGAAAGCGAAATAACATTGACTTTCCCTTTCCCAAAACGCAGCGCGGTTTCGATAGCCTCGACGAAGCGTGCACGGTTTTCTTCCGAGACTGTGATGCGGTCTTGAATGACCTGAACGCGGCCGTTCAGTCGCTTCAGTTTCGGATCGACATCGACGCGCACGATTTGGTGATCGATCCATACGCGGAGATAACCCTGTTGTTGAAGAAATTCGAAGAACTTCCGTGGCTCGGTTTTCGATGGAACGGCGACCCAGAAAGTGACGAGAACAGTTTTCCCAGCGCAGGAGTGCAACACCTGGCGAGTGATTGACTGTGCGGTTTCCGGGCGAATTTCGCGCCTGCAACTCGGACAAAATGCGCGGGCAACGCGCGGCCAGAGCAACTTTAGATAATCGTTAATCTCCGTCATCGTACCGACGGTCGAGCGCGAGCTCTTGACTGGGTTCGCTTGCTCGATGGCAATCGCAGGAGGGATACCACGGATGTCGTCCACGCGCGGCTTATCCATGCGGTCGAGAAATTGCCGCATATAAGGGCTGAACGTTTCGACGTAACGTCGCTGGCCTTCAGCGTAAATCGTTTCGAATGCCAGACTCGATTTGCCGCTGCCGCTGGGGCCCGTGACGACCGTCAATTGCCCAAGGGGAAGATCGACATCGATCCCTTTAAGATTGTTCTGGCGCGCCCCACGAATCTCGATGCAATCCTTCGCGATTGTTGCCCTGAGATGTTTTGTGCTCGCAGTCTTCGAACCCACTGGAAATATTCGCTGCCAGTCAAGCCGTTCGCAAATTCCTGCAGCACAAAACGCGCGTCATTCAGATCCCGCGATCGCGCGAGAGTAACCTAGAAGTCTGCGTGACAGTAGTACGCCGGGTGATTAAGCATCTTGTGGAGAGGTCGCTCGCTCCGTTCGGGGCGACGCGCGCAACATTTATTCCACGAAACGTGCGGAGAGCTGCTCGCATTGCTTCTGCAATTCCTCCGGAACCACGCCGCCGAGCGAGTCGAAAAACTTTTTGTGCTCGGCGAGTTCTTTTTGCCATTCCTCGTGATCGATTCCGAGAAGGTCGGCGACAGATTTGTGATCGATGTCGAGACCTTCAAGATCGAGATCATGCGGACTGGGTAACCAGCCAACGGGTGATTTGAGTGCCCCGCCATTTTGTTCGGAGCGATCGATGATCCATTTGAGCACGCGCATATTCTCGCCGAAGCCCGGCCAGAGGAATTTTCCATTCTCGCCTTTGCGGAACCAGTTCACGTTGAAGATGAGCGGCGGATGAGTAAGACGTTTTCCGATATCGATCCAATGCCGGAAATAATCGCCGATGTTGTATCCGCAGAAAGGCAGCATCGCCATCGGATCGCGTCGGACTCGCCCGACAGCCCCCGCAGCTGCTGCCGTTGTCTCGGAAGCCATGGTGGCGCCGAGATAAACGCCGTGAGTCCAATCGAACGCCTCATAAACCAGTGGCACAGTGTCACTGCGACGACCGCCGAAAATAATGGCGCTGATCGGAACGCCTTCGCCTTTTTCCACATCGGGATCGAGCGCAGGATTATTGCGCATTGGCGTGGCGAAGCGGCTGTTGGGATGCGCGGCTTTTTCTTTTGAATCCGGCGTCCAATCGTTCCCGCGCCAGTCGATAGTGTGTTTGGGCGCCGCGCCGTCTTTTCCCTCCCACCAAACATCGCCGTCATCAGTGAGCGCGACGTTCGTATAAAGCGTGTCGTGCTCGATGGATTTCATTGCGTTCGGATTCGATTTGTAACTCGTGCCGGGTACGACGCCGAAATAACCGTTCTCCGGATTGACTGCGAACAAACGTCCGTCGCGAATTTCCATCCACGCGATGTCGTCGCCGACCGTGGTCACTTTCCAGCCCTTGAAATGGGCTGGTGGAATCAACATGGCGAAATTGGTTTTGCCGCATGCGCTCGGGAACGCCGCAGCCACGTAATGTTTTTTTCCTTCGGGCGATTCAACGCCGAGGATCAACATGTGCTCCGCCATCCAGCCTTGCTTGCACGCAAGGTACGATCCGATGCGCAACGCTAGGCATTTCTTGCTCAGCAAAACGTTGCCGCCGTAACCGGAGCCGACCGAGATAATCGTGTTGTCCTGAGGAAAATGGCAGATGAACCGCCGGTCGGGATCGACATCCAACAATGAATGCACGCCACGGTTCCATTCCGCTTTTGGATCGTTGCCGAGGCGTTCGAGCGCGATTTTGCCCATGCGCGTCATAATTCGCATGCTGAGCACGACGTATTTTGAATCGGTGATTTCGAAACCGACTTTCGCTAGCGGAGAATCGGGCGGACCCATGATGTAAGGCACAACAAACATGGTGCGTCCACGCATCGCGCCATTCAGCAGCCCATATAACTTCGAATACGTCTCCGCCGGTTCCGACCAGTTGTTTGTTGGGCCGGCTTCTTCTTTGGTCGGCGTGCAAATGAATGTGACCTTCTCGACCCGCGCGACGTCGTTCGGGTTCGAACGGTGCAGATACGACCGTGGAATTTTTTTCTCGTTCAGTTTGATCAGCACGTTCTGTTTCAACGATTCCGCGATCAGAAATTCATTCTCGCGCTCGGAGCCATCACACCAGAAAATGTTCTCGGGTTTTGTCAGTTTTCCGATCTCGTGAACCCAATCGAGCACGGCCTGGTTCGTCGGCTTCGAATCGCCGATTCCATTCGGCGGGAATATGGCAGGTGCGATATTTTTCATGAAACGAAGGTTTCCATCTTAAGCACGAATGAACGGCTTCGCCACGCTGAATCGTTGAACGGTTAAATCGTCTCCCTGGCAGCAACGGGCTAGAACTCTTCGAATCATGAATCACGCTTGCGCAAGAACAGTGCGCGGCATTAATTGAAAGCATGTTCGGGGTCACCACCTCCGATGATTATCGGCCGGTTGCGTGGATGGGCCGCTATCCCGTCGATGTGACCACGATGCTGGTTGGGCTGCACGTCGCGGCGGCGATTCTCACAGCGATTCTCGTCATGCTTGGGGCACATTCCATCCTAGCCTATTTACAATTCGATAGCGCGGCAGTGTGGGCCGGCCAGGTGTGGCGCCTTTTCACGTATGCGTTCGTACATGCCCCATCCGCGCTGCTCTGGTTTGCGGTCGAGATGTACATGTTGTTCGTGTTTGGACGGGAAGTGGAGCGCTTTATCGGCCGACGCGCTTACATCACCTTGTATATGATTTTGCTGGTCACGCCTGCCGTGCTGCTCACGATCTGGGGACTCTGGCAGCGTTCAGTCCTATCCCTTGCTTCCGGTTCATCAGCGCTGCACTTTGGCATTTTTGTTGCCTTCGCCACCATTTATCCGCGAGCTGAATTGTTTTTGCGGATCATGACCAAATGGGTCGTGCTGATTCTTGCCGCGGTTTATACCTTGCAACTTCTTGCATATCACGCTTGGAGCGATTTGATGGTCGTTTGGACCAGTATTGGCGCAGCGTTCCTTTTCATTGAAATGCATGGCGCCGGCCCAGAACTTGCCTGGTGGGACGCGTTGAAAACACGCCTTCGTCCCAGGCCGAAGTTCCATGTTGTCCCCAAAATGCGATCCAGCCGTTCCGCGGAGCAGGACGATGTTTACACGTCGATCGATCCGATCCTCGATAAGATTTCCAAATTTGGAATCGGAAGTTTAACGGCGAGTGAGCGCCGACAACTTAATCGCGAACGCGAGCGGTTGCTGAAAAAATCGGAGTAAGCAGAAATTTTTCAGCCCACGAAACACGCGAATATCGCGAATGTGAAAGACTGTAGAGAAGATCGATCTGTCTAAATTTTCGCATCTTTCGTGTATTTAGTGGGCTTTTTCCTTTCGGGTGAGACGGGACTCGGTCATTTCACACAGCACGTGGAGCAGAAGCTGGTGCGCCTCCTGAATCCGAGCAGTGGTATTGCTGCGAACCAGGAGGTCAACGTCAGCCATCCCGATGGTTGATCCACCGTCGCGACCGAGGAAAGCAATAGTTTTAAGTTTGCGCGCTTTCGCTTCCTGCAGCGCGCGCTCGACATTCCTGGATTTGCCGGAAGTCGTCAGGCAAATCAGCACATCTCCGGGAAGACCATACGCCGCAACCTGGCGAGCGAAGATCTCGTCGAACCCATAATCGTTGCCTGCGGCGGTAAGAAGTCCGCCATCACCGGCGAGACAGATCGCCGGATAAGCTGGACGGTCTTTAGTAAATCGGACAACAAACTCCGTTGCAAAATGCGACGCGTCGGCCGCGCTACCGCCGTTTCCGCAAACGAGCAATTTGTTTCCAGCGCGCAAACATTGCTCAACCAGGTCCGCGGCTTTCGCTAATTGCGAGTCGAGATCCACAAGCGATTGCAGCGTCTCCTTCGCTGCCTCGATTGCAGTCTTTAAGACCTCAGAGGATTGGCCCATACGTCAGTTCGAAACCGTAATTGAAAAGATCATGTAAAAACCAGACCTTTTTTCCCTTGGAATAAGCATTTTAGGGGAACTTCGCCCATCCGTT
>JBKPGQ010000268.1:0-2307 GCA_046729455.1 Verrucomicrobiota bacterium | reverse complement strand
GCGCAGTGGGGACTCTTTCTGCGAAATCACGACGAACTTGACCTGGGGCGCTTGCAAGAGAAACAGCGGCAAACCGTGTTTCAAGCGTTTGGGCCAGATAAAAACATGCAGCTATACGATCGTGGGATTAGACGCCGCCTTGCCCCAATGCTCGGCGGCGATCAGCGCCGGCTCAAGCTGGCCTACAGCTTGATGTTCACACTACCGGGAACGCCGGTGGTTCGCTACGGCGATGAAATCGGCATGGGCGACGATCTCACGTTGCGGGAACGCGCCTGTGCGCGCACCGCGATGCAATGGTCGGACGAACCGCACGGTGGATTTACAAAAAACCCAAAACCGCACATTCCTGTGATAGATAAAGGACCTTACGCATATCAACACATTAACGCCGCGGTTCAGCGTCGCGATCCAGAATCAATGCTGAACTGGACCGAGCGCATTATTCGAATGCGCAAAGAAGTTCCGGAGATTGGCTGGGGAGATTTTACCGTCTTGAAAGTCCGCGATCCTGCCGTGCTCGCTCTCCGGTATGACTGGCGCAATAATTCGGTGTTATTTTTACACAATCTTCACGAACAACCGCGCGAAATTCTCGTAGACCCTGGCGTTAGTAGAGAACAGGGCAAACTGCTGGTTAATCTTCTTGCTGAGAATCACAGTCGCGCTAACAAATCCGGCAAACACCGCATCATGCTGGAAGGCTATGGTTACAGCTGGTACCGGATCGGTGGACTCGACTATCTGCTGCGTCGAAGCGACATCGATCAAAAGGATACGAACACAGATTGAAAAGCCGCCGAGGCATTCGTGCGCCCCGGCGGCTTCTCGAATTTAACTTTCTATCTCTTATTATCCCATTCCGAGGGAATCCAGCGTCGGCTGATCGATTGCCGCTGTCGTGGTGAGCCCATTGTCGGCCTGGTAGGCGGTGAGCGCCTCCCGGGTCAACGGCCCGAGCAATCCATCCACCTCACCCCTGTAATAGCCCATCTCTTGCAGCACGGCCTGCACATCCGCGATCACCTTATCCGGCGGCTCAGCACGATGACCCACATAGATCGGTCCATCGTAGGCATAATATTCGGCCGAAGGATTGTAACCCCATGCCGGATACCAGTAGCCGTTGTTCCAGAAGTAGTAACCGCCACCGATCAGCTCCACGCGGCTGTAATGCGAATGATACCAGCCTTGATCGTGCCGTTCCGGACGATACGAGCGGAATACTTCATATTGCGGACCCTGCCAGCGTTCGCTTCCCTCAATCCGACGGCTCTGGTTAAACGTAACCGCCGGGACCTGCTGCGGCTTTGGCTGTGCACGGAAGGTCGCGTGCTGCGATTTGATCTGCTGCACCTTCTGCGGATCCGGCTTTTTCGCCTTGGCTCCCGTAGTAGCCTGCGTAGTCTGCTGGCCGGCTGCTGGAGCTGGCGAAACTGCACCTGCCGCAGCCCCCGCCGGTGACGTTGCTGGAGTAGGAGATGTTTTTGCCGCCGCGGCGGGCTCCTTCTTGCCTTTCCTCCGCTGCTCAGCCTGCTGCTGCTTCGCACTGGGCGTCGGCGCGGCGGCCTGTCGACCGGCCGGAGATTCCTGAGTTATTGGAGTTTTTCGCCCCTTTCCTGTAGCAGGCTCAGCTGTAGCTCCGCGCTCGGTTGTCGCGCCGGGTTCCTTCGTGGCTCCGGGTTGCTTTGCAGCCGGGGTCTCAGGCTTCGCCGGTTTTCCCTTCGGCTGTTGTGCTTCCGTCGTGCGCGCTTTTTCGGGGGCGCGCTTTCCCTTTGATGGTGTCGGCTGCTGCGCCAACGCGGCTCCAGCCAGCGCCAGTGAACAGCCTATCAATAAACTGATAAGTTTTTTCATAATAATAATATTTAGTCGTTGGACGTTCGCGATCTATTCACGCCCTTCCTGAATTTCCCCCAGCCGCGTGAGGCAAAACGACCCTTACGCGGCATTGATCGCCTAATATTAGATCGCGCAATCGCCGGCCTTTGGTCCCTCGCTTGTCCCAATCCGCAAGGCCTTCTCCTTCATCCTTGTTCCGTCTGCCCTTCAGCAATCTGCTCCCCTTTTGCAAAGCCAGCCGAATGCGAGCAAGATCGAGGCATGGAAGCGGAATCGCTATCTCGCGCTTTTGCCGAGCTTTCTACTCCGCTCATCGCCGATGCCGCTCTGCGCTTGAAGATTCCGCTCCGAATTAGTCCGCCTGGCATTCGGCCGGTGACGTCCAATCAATGTCTCGCGGGACCCGCCCTGCCGGTCAGACATTTTGGAAGCGTGGATGTTTTTCTGGAAACCATGCAGAGCGCC
>JBKPGQ010000267.1:0-7180 GCA_046729455.1 Verrucomicrobiota bacterium | reverse complement strand
ACCAGCATGTCCGCAGCGACTTGTAAGGAGCGAGTAACGCAGCCAGACAGCCCAAACCGCTCTCGCCCTCCGGGTTGGGTTAAACTGCGCTTCGTTTTCATTTTGCTGTCGCGAAAGCTACGTTGGTTACCCCCGCCTCGGTGCAAATGTTCAGCACGCCGACGATGTTCTTGTATGCACCGGTTTCATCGCCGCGGATGACTACGGCTTGCTCGGAGTTTAATTGGACCAGGCTTTTCAGTAATTCGCTCAGTTCGGCACCGGTCAAGGTGCGGCGGTTGACCACCATGTTACCGTCTGCCTTTACGTTAACGATAACGTCACCAATTGGTGCAGTCTTCTCTTTTGCGGCCGATGCTTTTGGCACTTTAACGTCGAGTTCATTCTCGGTCCGCGCCGCGTTCCACGTGAGCAGAAAGAAAATCAACAGGAGCAATAGGACGTCCACCAATGGCGCCAGTTGAATGCCTGGATGATGCAGAGGCGCGTGACCACGCAGATTCATTGGAGTGAGGCAGCTTTTACAGTTCTTCCTCGATCAGCACAGGCGTTCGCTGGGGCCTGCCGTATTGCAACGAAAGCAAGGCCAACACGTGTGTCGAAGCAGCTTCCAATTCCGAGATCAGCTTTTGCGCTCGGCCCCGAAAGAACGCGTAGAAAATCATCGCTGGAATCCCAATGGCCAGTCCGGCGGCCGTGTTGACCAGTGCTTCGCTGATCCCGCGCGACAGCGCCACGTAACGCGCCGAGCCGATATCGGCTCCCAGCGCGCCAAAGGAATGGATAATTCCAAAGACTGTGCCAAGCAGGCCCAGTAGCGGTGCAATCATTCCAATATCTGCCAGGTAAATGACGCGATTATTCAGATTCGCTGCGACTCGCGTTCCCTCGGTCTCGGCGATTTCGCGGACTTGCTGAAGATCCGCTTGCGGATTCTTGGTCATGAAATCGAGCACTTTTTGCACGACCCGGGCGATCGCTTCCCCGTGCCGATTGGAAACGGCGAGCAATCCAAGATAATCGCGTTTACGCAAAAGGGCGTCTGCCGTCGCCATATAACCGCTCGAAACGACGGCGCCACGGCGGATTGTCATCAAGTAAACCACGACCAACATGACAAAAAAGATCGACAGCAAAACCAGTGGAATCATTACGGGGCCGGCTTTGAAGAGTGTCTCCAGGATGGTCTGCGAGCGCTCAGGCACCAAAGGTGGTGTGGCGGTGACTTCCTGTGCTAGCACAGGAGACGCGCTCGCCAGCGCGGCAAACAGCAGGGCCCAAATCTTCATGCAAGAAATTTCGTAATGATAGGCAGAGCGATCAGCCGATGCAAATACGCCATTCCCAGATCAAACACGAGCAGGCCCTTCAAGTTGCGAAAACACAGCAAACCAAAGCTCAGCGGCGCACGAGAAAAATGTGCGCCGGTTGAATTTCAGGATCGAGCTCGACGTAATTGCGGCGACCGCGCCAGGTGTAGGTCGCACCACTCAGCAAATCCTGCACCTGATACACGTCACTCTCTATTTGCCCGAAACTCTCAATCGGAACGTCGACAAACGAATTTTGTTTGCGGTGGGGATCAAGATTCACAACGACAAGAATGATGTTATCACGCGCGGCAGTCATCTTGCTGTAAAACAGAATGGCATCGTTCTCGGCCTCATGGAACCGCAAGTTCGTGTAAAGCTGAAGCGCGCGGTTTTCTTTTCGGATTTTGTTTAGTCGCGCGATCCAGTTCTTGATATTTCCCGGCGCATTCCAATCACGCTTCTTGTATTGATACTTTTCAGAATCGAGATACTCCTCGCGGCCCGGCAATGCTTCATTCTCGCATAGCTCGTATCCGCTGTAGATGCCATACAGAGGCGAAAGTGTAGCGGCAAGAGCTACGCGAATCATGAATGCCGGACGCCCGCCCTCCTGAAGCACAAACGGCAGGATGTCGGGCGTGTTGGGCCAAAGGTTTGGGCGAAAATATTCGCTCATTTCGGTTTGGGTCAGTTCCGTAAAATATTCGATGAGCTCGCGCTTTGAATTTCGCCATGTGAAATAAGTGTAGCTCTGGTTAAATCCCGCTTTGGCCAGCGCCTTCATCATCTTCGGTCTGGTGAATGCTTCGGAGAGAAAAATCGTGTCGGGATATTTCTCGCGCACGCCCCTGATCAAATACTCCCAGAAAGCAACCGGTTTGGTGTGCGGATTGTCCACGCGAAAGATACGCACTCCGCGCTCAGCCCAAAACAATACGATGCTCTTCATCTCCGCCCAGAGGTCGCGCCAGTTTTCGCAGCGAAAGTTTAACGGATAAATGTCTTCGTACTTTTTCGGCGGATTCTCTGCGTACTTGATTGTGCCGTCGGGGCGTTTGTAGAACCAATCGGGATGCTCCTTGACGTAAGGATGATCAGGCGAGCAATTGAGTGCGAAGTCGAGAGCAATTTCCATTCCGCGTTTGCGCACCTCTTTCTGGAGCCAGTCGAAATCTTCAAGCGTCCCGAGAGAAGGCTCAACCGCTTTGTGTCCCCCAGCTTCGCCACCGATCGCCCATGGCACGCCGGGATCACCCGCCTCGTAGGTGACCGAGTTATTTCGCCCTTTGCGGTTTGTGTGACCGATGGGATGAATGGGTGGAAAATAAATGACGTCGAAACCCATCGCCTTTGCGTCGTCCACCCGAGGCAAACAATCGCGGAACGTCGATCCGCGATCGCCCTGGCCTTCCGCCGAGCGCGGAAAAAATTCATACCACGCTCCGATTAAGGCTGCCGGGCGATCGACAACAACGCGGAGAGTAGGATCGTATTGTGCAGCAGCGCCACGATCGGGATAAGTCGCCATCAACACCTCGAGCTCCCCTGATTGGGCGATTGCGTGAATTTCTGAATTCGCACCAGTCGAAATTTGCTGGGAAAATTCCAGTAACCGCTTGCGATCCGCTCGATCCCGCGCGCGTTTGGCGGCGGCTTCCACTAAAGCTGCGCCCTCCAGCGCTTCACTCCGAAGACCGGAAATGCCGGCTTTAAATTTCTTGGCGAACTCGGCTTGCCAACTGCGAAACGTGTCCGTCCAAGCTTCGACCGTGTATTCGTGAATGGCCTCATCGTACAAAGTGCAGACGCCGCGCCATCGATCGTTATCAACGAAATTCATCGGCGTTTCCCGCCATTCGCGCTTCCCAAGAACGCGCCACTTCAGGATCGCCGCCACGACATCGTGCCCGTCCTTGAAGATGTCTGCTTCAACGACCAGATCTTCCCCAACGATGCGCTTTATCGGGTAGCGCCCGCCGTCAATCAGCGGCTGCAAATTTTCGATGACAACGGAAGGAAAAGCCCGAGCCATGGGCCATCAATCAACCGAGATTCGCGAAGAGCGAAAGAACAAATCAAATGGTAGGGAACATCGCGCTGCGATGTGTCGCCGCGGCGACCGCAGCGCGTCGTCCCTACCATCTCTTCTAGGCCCCGAAATGAAATGCGCACTCGTACAGACCCGAGTTGCGCATCATTTGCCGACGCACTTTCGTCCGCAACACGGCTTCGAACATGTCCTGTTCGAGCCTGCCTACGATTGGGTAACGATCCAGCAGATTCAGGATCGGCGAGTGACATTCGAAAATCCTGAGTCCGCCGTCCTGGTGATTGTTAATGAACTGGGACATGTAACCCTCTCCATCGCGCACATTGGCCAGCCATTTGGCGCGCTCGGCGACCGTGTCTCCCTTCGCCTTTGCCTTGAGCGCAGCCGTTTTCTTTTCAAAAATATTGTAAAGAAGCTTTTCCGGAGCGTTTGGTCCGTAGATTTCCTGCGCCGCTTTCAACAGATCGAGAGTCAACTGATGGCTGTCGGCCTGAAAAAGATCGTGGCTGCGCCGCGTCAGCCGATAGACCATCTCCGGACGGCCCATCTTTTGCGGGCGACGCCAAGTATCCAAATAACCGTCGCGCTGAAGAGTGAGACAATGCTGCTTGATGCCCATGTAACTCATCTTCATTCTTTCCACCAGCTCGTTGACGGACATCCCCCTGGTGCGCTTGAGCGAGTTAATAATTTCAAGTCGCTGAGTGCGGCCAATTTCGGCGATTAAACGTTGGTTCATAAGATGACAAAAGTGACAATTGAGTGACGAAAAAACTAAAGTGCGGGACTTTACACGCCGCGATCTTTAATACGCAAGTCTAAAGTTTACGCAACGAGCCAAACCAAAAGAAATTACAAACGAGGCGGCTTCGGGACGGGCGGCAAAAGTGGCAGAAACGGTCGGACGCAGAATAACTCTTTTTACGATTGATTCGCTGCCGGATATTGAGATCCACCCAAGATCGCCAAAGTTGCCGCTGCAAGCAGAATATGGCCGGCGATAAAGCTTCCAGCAAAATAGTAGACTAGCACAGCCGTTGCAGCGGGAATAAGCGCAATAAGCACAATAACCCATTTAGTTGCTGCGGAAGGCCAAGCCGCGATAAAAGCGAACGCGATGGCGAGAACCAGCAAGACAACTGAATCCTCAAGCCAAAGTATTCTCAGAGACTTCGCCGCAAACGGAATGAGGTCTGACTTCGCAACTGCGGCAGACATCTTGTTGAATGCCGAAGTGTGTATCCACGCGCCGATGGCAAGCAGAATCGCCGAAAATGCGAGAAGAATTCGTCCAAGCAATTTCATTCGTGATCGCGGATAACGCGGATGAAATCGTTTACTCGGAAGTTATCGAGAAATGAACAAGAAAATTCGGCTGGGCTTTGAATTGATCCGTCAAGTATTTGCTACTTTGCAATGACAACGTCACCGCTTTGGATTGGGCGAGGCAGATCGGCCCATTGGATCGTGACATTGCTGAAATTCACGGGAATGCCGGCACACATCAACGGATCGGACTTATCGCAGACGTGAAAGTGAAGGTGCGGCTCGGTTGAATTGCCAGATGAACCGAGTTTGCCAATCACGTCGCTGGCTTTTACTTCGTCGCCAACATGGACGAGTACGCTGCCCGGCTGCAAATGCGCGTAAAGCGAGTACTCATTTTTTCCGTGATCAATCATCACGTAGTTGCCTGCGATCGCCGTTACACCTTTGGCGAGTCGCTCTCCTTGCTCCTTCTGTAGTCGCGCGAAGTACGCTTCCTGAGTCTCGTTGGGCCGCTGCATTGCCGAAGGATCTTCCGGCTGATCGTTTGTAGCCCTGATCACACGGCCGTCTGCCGCGGCAAGCACATCCGCGCCGTAAGCGTAATAATCATCGAAGCGTGTACCATCGCCTTTGTGGCTGAGTCCACTCTCTTCGATCTTCGCAATGTCGAGCGCGAACTCTTCCGGAATGGCCCAGCGATGGCCCGTGTGAAATGAAGCTCCGTAGCCGACATACCATGTACCGCGTAACGGAAAGATATATGTATTTTTTGCAAATTCAGATTTGATTGGGATTGAACCGGTGAATTCCGTGGGACGACCGTCGACGTTGCCGTGCACGCGAACTCGGAGCGTGTCGCGCGCGCCGTTGAATGCGAAAACCTGCGATGCGATGAGCAGTGCTTGGTCTCGATCTAACCTCGATCCGGCGAGCTTAATGTTCGGCGCAATCAAATCGTTGCCGCAGAATTGAAATCCTACCTGTTGAAGGACGCCTGCTGCCTGCAATTTCGCGCCGCGATCAGCGATGCGCTGGATGGCCTTGGCATCCAGTTTTTTTGTGTCGAGAACCTGCCCTGACTCCAACAGCTCCAATTCAATCTCTTTCACATCAAATGCGGCCTGCCCGTGATTGATGATGGCCGCATTCTGTAACAAGAGGCTTTGAAGGTCGCGCCGGCTTTCCAACGGATAGGTTCGAACTACCGATGCGGGACAAAAACGAATCTCAACTGATTTAGGTGTTTCCGCAGCAACGCTCAGAAGCGACAACATCAAACAACATACGACGACAGAATATTTCATAGCTCCGTTTTTCTTTCGCGAGGACAACGTTGAGATGCAGCAACATGCCGCCCCAGATTCAACGGCCTCTCCTCAAATACTCAAAAATTGACTCGCTCACTCCCCGCTCGCTCGACCTCACGGCCCGCCCGTCTATGTCACGGCTTCCCAAGCCGCTCCATTGCTCGACGGAGCCTGTCCTGAGCGGAGTCGACGGACTCGCAATGACAAGGAACGTCAGGAATAGAGATATTCGTCGTGGTACTGACTCGTTCGCGCCCGCTCCCTCGGCCGTGCGGCTTTCCCATCTATGTCGCACGGCTCCCGCTGGCTCCCTTCACGCTGCGGCGCAACGCTATCGAAATAGCCACGCACTACGAATAAAGATATTCGTCGTGGTATTCCCTTTGTGGAGCGAACTGGACCTGCTCGTTTCCAGTTTCTGGGTATTCGAAGATTTTGCCTTCGTAATTCCGGATGACGATTTTCTCGTTGTCGTGATAGAGAATGTAACCGGGATTGATAGGCACCTTGCCGCCGCCGCCAGGCGCATCGATCACGAATTGCGGCACAGCATAACCGGTAGTGTGACCGCGGAGGCCTTCGATGATCTCAATGCCTTTGGCGACCGAAGTGCGCAGATGCGATGAACCATTGATCAGGTCGCACTGATAAATGTAATACGGACGCACGCGGCACATGAGCAGTTTGTGCACAAGCGTCTTCATGGTTTCCAGATTGTCGTTCACGCCGGCGAGCAAAACGCTTTGGTTTCCGAGTGGGATGCCCGCGTTAGCAAGACGCTCCAGGGCCTGCTTCACTTCAATCGTCAGCTCGCGCGGATGATTCACATGGACACTCATCCAGAGGGGGTGATATTTCGCCAGCATCGCGCATAACTCAGGCGTGATGCGTTGCGGAAGAAAAATCGGAACCCGCGTGCCGATGCGGAGAAACTCAATGTGCGGAATCGACCGCAACCGCGAAAGCAGCTTGTCGAGCTTATCGTCGCTGAAAATGAGAGCGTCGCCGCCGCTCAAAAGCACGTCGCGCACTTCAGTGTGCGACTCGAGATATCGAAAAGCTTCCTCGAAATTTGTGTGCAATTCCTGTTCACCCACGCCGCTGACAACGCGGCTGCGAGTACAATAGCGGCAGTAACTGGCGCAACGATCCGTTACCAAAAACAGGACGCGGTCCGGATAACGGTGCACCAATCCCGGCACCGGCATGTGCGAATCTTCGCCGCACGGATCGGCCATGTC
>JBKPGQ010000266.1:0-4943 GCA_046729455.1 Verrucomicrobiota bacterium | reverse complement strand
TCGTTTCGCAATGCGCATCCCGTCTTTCGTCGACCGAAATTTTTTCAAGGCCGGCGGATACGCGGTTCCGAGATTCGCGATGTGATGTGGTTCAATCCCGGCGGCAGCGAGATGAGCGAGGAAGAATGGGCTTCGCCATTTGTTCGCTGCATTGGCATGCTGCTCAGTGGCGATACGATCGATGTCCTCAGTTTTGAAGGTGAACCAATCCGCGACGATACATTTCTGCTGTTGATCAATGCGCATTACGAACCGATTCCATTTGTCCTGCCTGGCCAGGAGCATCTCGAGTGGCAATTGATTCTCGACACAATGGATCCAAACGGTTTCCTGGCTGAGCCAAGAAAATTCGCCTCCGGCGACGACGTCGATCTTAGTGGCCGCGCTTGTTGTTTGCTTCAACTCGTCAGCGGCACGCAAGCTCAGGCTCGTGAGGAATCCTGGAAAAAGCGTCCTGTGGAGTTTCCTCCGCTTAGCGCCGAGGAAGAGCGCGCTCGCCGCAAGTAGTGCGCTACCGGGATCAGAAATTCAGCAACGCAATCTTGTTGCCAGAAACGAATTAGTCTATAGAGATGTAGAGCGCATATTTTGATGCGCGGGCCAAATTGTTTTGGTCAGTGATTCGTCATGACACCAAGTTCGTTTATCATCGTCACTGATCGAGGCGGTTTAAAAGCATATCGGGTAAACGAGACGCCGACGCGCGGACCGAGCCTGCAATTAGTGCAGGCGTTTAACATCACCGACGCCCATGGAAGATTCGTCGATAAGGTAAGCGATTTGGCCGGACGTTTTCCCGTGACCAACGGCGCAGGCGCTCATCATGGAGCGGGCTCCATCGCGGAGCGGACGCAGTTGGCAACAGAAATGGACCGCCGCATTCATAAAGAGCTTGCCGATCAAATTACCAAAATTGTTTCGCTCAATGGAAAAGAGGGATGGTCGTTCGCTGCCCCGGCTGAAATTCATGCGGCAATCGTCGAGCTTCTGCCTGCGGCCGTGCGCGACCGAATTGTCGAACATGTGAAATCGGATTTGGTTAAAGTGGAACCGGCGAAACTCCTTTCGCGGTTTCGTTCATTGCAGCAAATGTGAAACCAAGATGCACATTTTTGTTCCTTCAACGCGAGGGAGCGCATTAGTATCAAATTAATCATGCAACTGCCTGTTAAGATCTCGTATCGGGGTCTGGAAAAGTCTGACCAGATCGACAATCTCGTTTTGGATTATGCCGCGCGGCTCGAAAAATTTTGCGATCACATCAACCGTTGCGATGTGGCCATCGAGCAAACCAATCACACGCATCAGAAAGGAAATCCATATCGGTGCCGCATCGATGTGACTGTGGCGCGAGGCCACGAGCTGGTCGCTGATGAAAAACAGACGGACAACGGCTCGCATCAGCCGCTTAACAAGGTGATTCACGACGCGTTCAAAACGATGGAGCGCGAGTTGCGCCGCGTAGTGGACAAGCAGAGACGCGAAGTAAAAACGCACGCCGACACGCGCTCGCCAAAATAAGTTGTGGCGGCCGACATATCGCGCGCAATCAGATAGGGACGATTGACCTCAATCGTCCGGCCGATGAGCAACAACGCAGCAACAAATCGGCTAGCTCGAAAGCCGCTTAACCATTCGGTTCATTTCCACGGGCGATTCGGCGCGACCTATTTCATAACGATTTGCTACCAACGCCGCGGTGTAAATCAGCTTTGTCTGAAAAATGTTTCGAATGTCCTGTTTGAAACGGCCCGGCGCTATCAGCGTCGCAGCGATGGTATTTGAAATTACTTCTGCTGATGCCCGATCTTCTGCTGATGCCCGATCATCTGCATATGCTGATTGGTGTCCCGGGCGATGCGCAACTTTCAAATCTGATCCGCGATTTTAAGCGGATTACGACTCGAATCGCGAACATTTCTTGGCAGCGGAACTTTTTCGATCACCGATTGCGACATGATGAGAGCGAGCACGCCAGGCGATTGAGATCAATCGCCCTACCTGAACTCGGCGTTGACGTCACCGATGGATTGGGAAAAGCGCTTCGAGGCCAGGCGATTTCGTGCCGGCGAGATAAACGTAGCCGGTAAATCGCGGGTAATTATCGGGGTCAGATTGCCAGCTGTAGGTAGCGTCATACTCCTTGCCGTCAAAATGAAAATGCATCCTTAACACTGGAAGACGATCGGTTCCTGCTACGGTATCGAATCGAGCAGCGCATTTGTCGATTTTACCTTCGATGGTTCGGGTGACTTGTAGAACCCCGTTCTCGTCTCGAAGTGTGACATGTCCGGTGTAAGTCGCAGTCGAATCAGCTTTGCGTCCGATGAGATCATACTCTCCAGCCATATAGTTACGCAAAGATTCCTCATCGGGCCGCTCGCGGTCAGCGTCCGCACAGCGTACGGAATTGGCGAATAACAGCATCGCCAGGATTACGAGAGACGCTCTCATGGGTCTCGCGCCTTATCAGGCCATATCGTGTTCATGTCGAAATTCTCTCGTCAAAAGAATCCGCGGAGGAACGCCGCCGCTTCATCCGAGATGCCGACGATCTTGTTTGTTGCCTGACGATAGAATTTGAAATTGAGCTCGGTCTCGGGTCGACCGTCGTTCCAGTCGGAAAAAAGTTTGAGCTCGCTCCGACCGAGGCGCCGCTTCGCCAGCGCGGTGCGTCTGATGGTGATGCTCATGCGCGGCGTTTGCCGGGCGATCCCGCGTTTCTTTGTGATCGCTTTGGCCGAGGTAACGACGCCGCTCGCGATGAGACCCGGCCCGCCTTCGTTCTCGCTCGCGAAGACGAAGACCGCATCGCCTTTGGCGATGCGCTTGCCACCATACATCGTCTTCTGGGCGCTAAACGCGAACTTCTTCGCCTCTGGATCGCCAACCTCGGCTTTGATCGCGAACACCATGTTCCTCATCACGCCTCATTAATTCCAGGGCCGTCCATGATGGCCAGATCTAATGCGTAAGGCTCACCCGCACGAGCGCCAGCGAGCGCGGCGAGCAGCCGTTGGTTACGCCGACGTATGGATGACGGTTCAAAGCCCACCGTCGGCAGTAATTATTCCATCACGGGAGCAACGAAGTCCTTCTGTCCGAAGCTTGACGAATTTCATCTGCTTGTCGTCAATCTTCCATGCGATCACTGCTGGAAGGATTTCAACGCCATCTTCATTCTTAAGCACACCAATCGCCGTGCCCGGGACATTGTGGCCGTTTAATTGACACGAACCAATAAATTGGGGTGAGTCCTTTGAATGTTTCGGAAATTTCAGCACGTCTCGCACGACATCTTGGTCTTCGAGAAGGACGTACTCCTCTCCACAGATTCGCCAAGATATTAAGAATAAACGGTGTGAGATTTCTGTACCCCCTAAATCTTTAAGCCCTAGGTCCTTGTGCCTCTCTTCAATGACAGTCACCTTCTCATTTGGCATCCTGCGGCCGAGGAGAGCTTTTGGAACATCAGATCCACAGCGAACCGAATCAAAACTGTCGGCATCGCAAATGCTGGCCCCGCAAAAGAGTGGAAGGACTAGCATGAAGATCGCAACAGTTCCTTTGGTTTTCATTAATACTCCATAATCGGCCTAACGAAACAAAGATAAGCCACGGCAGGTGGTCGTGGCAAACAAAATGAACTTATTCCGCAATGGGACCAGCCTGTTTGCGAAAGCTTTCGGAGTTGGCTTCATTGACTGGTTAGATGGCCAAGTATTCTCCTCTGGCCTAACCAAACTGGCGTGAGTGGCTATCGCGCGCCATTCCGTTCCGAATTTCTTGTAGACCCTCATCAGGCGGACATCTCCTCCAACCTGCTGACCGAACCGCAGAATGGTTAGGCGCTGATGTTCATGCTGAAAGCGCAACCAGGAAAAGTACCATACCCGCAAGCGCCGTGTTCCAGAAAAGAACAGAACGCAGCAGGCCATAGCCGGCCGCCGCAGCCAATACATACCCTAAGCGTGCCCAGAAATACAGGTGTGCACCCAACAGCGTGAGGAGGCTATGATGATGAGTGACATGCGCCACCAAGACCAGAGCGGCGAAAAAAGGAAAGGTTTCCAAGAAATTCGTTGTTGCCTGGTCCACCCGGTTCGCGAGCCCGCGCAGTGGCGGAACTGCCTCCTCTCGGCTGCTGGCGGTCCACCGGTAACCATACTGAAAGCTGATCAGGTGCGAAGCAGCTATCAGCTGCACAAGGCCAAGGATGATGCTGGCGGCTAAAAGCCATAGCTCGGCGGTCATAACGTGCTGATTACGCTTAAGGAAGCAACAAGCTCAGCCACGGCTCCGGCAAGCGCAAGTGGCGGCAGGGTGAATCACACTAGCTAAGATCGACATCGAAACATGGCGCAGTGGAGCCGTTGGCTGCGGCGCATGGTTAGACCGTCTACAGGTGCTTGCACATTATTTCACCGGGCCGCTCATGCCAAACACACGAGCCAAGTACTGTCCAGCCTAGGCGTGAATACCATGCCTGCTTGTCGAGCGTGAACAAATAAAGAGTGCTTATCTCTCGCGACCGAGCCTCGTCCTCGACGGTGGCACAGAGGGCGGCCCCAATACCCTGGCGGCGAAAATGCGAACCAACAAATACTCCGCCGAGCCAGGGAGTCAGGTCTTCGCGCCCCTCGAGATCATGCACGCGCAGGGCAGCTGTACCGAGAAGTCGTCCATTCGCATGCGCAACCCACGCAATAGGCAACTGATCTCGATTCATGTGCGCCTTTAGTTTCTTGATTCGAGCTTCAGGGGTTTCTTCGCCAAGAATAGAATCCCACTGCTCAAAGAGCCACTGCGCCAACTGCGGGACGTATTCTGGGTGCTCAATCAGGTAGCTAATCTGAACTCCACGCATATCGATTCAATGTTCGGCCTAACGCTCCAATTCGGCTGCGGCGTGCAGCGCCTTAGTCACGGCGTCTGCCCAACCC
>JBKPGQ010000265.1:0-5254 GCA_046729455.1 Verrucomicrobiota bacterium | reverse complement strand
ACAATCGAATGTCGCAGTGACCATGGCCATGGATGTGCATGAACATTGTGTGTCCGACAAAGAACGCATCTTCATGGATTCCCGCGTTCTCCCGCTCCGTTACACCTGGCAGGTTGAGAATCCTTTGTCGTAATTCCTGATGAAGCTCCCCTCGAGATTTCCTGATGAGTTTCTTCCTAGCGTTTTTAATGTTAGCCCTCTGACTGCTGCCATGCAACTAAAGAAACTACTTTAGTATATTTAGTTTCCATATCCACAACAATATTTAAACAAAATTTTAGCACACAGCCTTAGTGAGTACGTGTTTAACCTACCAGGCTACGACCGCCTCGCGTCGACGTCGCAGAACGAGCTGATCTCCTCGAGCGATTTGCGTCCAATATCCGGAACGAGTGCATTTTCCGCTGGATGGCCAACAACAAGGAGCACAAAAGGTTTCTCGTGCGATGGCCGTCCGAGAATCCGATTCAGAAATCCCATCGGATTCGGCGTATGTGTTAATGAAACCAATCCACACGAATGCACCGCGGTGACCAGTATGCCTGTCGCAATGCCAACCGATTCGATCGCGTAGTACGTTGGCGAGCGGGTTCCGTCCACCAGAATTCGAAACGGCTGCGCGAAGACGGCGATCAACCATGGCGCGATTTCCAGGAACGGCTTGTTCGAATCAGTGCCTAGCGGCGCGAGTGCCTCCAGCCATGCTTTTGGCGCGCGATGCGCGTAAAATTCTTTCTCCTCATTCTCCGCAGCGATCCGAATCTCACGTTTCACGACTGGATCGCTTACGGCCACGAAGTGCCATGGCTGCAAGTTCGCCCCGCTCGGCGCCGTCCCTCCTGCGCGGATGCAGTACTCAATCACTTCGCGCGGCACTGGGCGATCGGAAAAATTCCGAAACGTCCGGCGGCTGTGCATCATTTTGTAAAATTCCTGTGCGCGCCTGAGCAATTCGTCGTCGGATCGATTGTCGATCTTTGGCGCAGGCACAAGTCGCGGCAGTGTCATGATTTCTCAGTACGTGAAGTTTGTTATCCAATCCAGATTCATCTGAATCGAACTCGGTGTCGCGGGTTTATCTTCAACACCGCCCGATCGGCCTGTTAATCTGTCAGAATGGCAAATCCTACGGATAAGACTGGCTCGACCGCGGTGCGACCGATCGCACCGCCGCCGCTCTCGCAGCATCTGCGCGAGCTGGGATCGCGGCCCGGCGCGTGGGCCGTGATTGCACGCAACCTGATTCCCGTTGTCGGCATCTACGGCTTCGGCTGGTCTGCGGCGCTCGCTGTGTTCAACTACTGGTTCGACGGACTGACCGCGCTAATCGCGATCGTGACCGCTCTGATTCCTCGCGCACTGCGCGAGACGCGGCCAAAATCGGTCAGCGCTATGTCAGTGAAGAACCTCGTGGGCGGCGCGGTCACGTGGATTTTCCTCGTAGGCATCATTGGCCTGCCGTACTGGATCGTGCTGATTCCGCTTCATGATCTACTGCTCGGTAACGAACTCCGTCGCCAGCTAGCGCAGTCTCCGGCACTTTGGCTCACATTCGGCTCGCTCGCCGCCGGGCATTTCTGGAAGGCGTTCCAGTCGGGCTATGACGCGATGCCCGACAACGAGTTGAAACAGCGAGTGCGCTGGGATGTTTATCTCCTGATACTGCGCGCCATGGCCATGTTCATCATGGCCGCTCATGGCCTCGCCTTCATTCTCGTGCCGCTGATGGCGCTGCTGCTCAGCTATTTCGAGATCTGGCCCGAGCGCGCGCTCGGTGCAGTCTTCGGCGATCCGTCGCGCCTGTACGAATACGATCCGGACAATCCTGCGTCGAGCCGGCGTCGACACTGACGGCGCTCATGATTTCGATTATTTTGTGAACGTTATGCCGCGCTGCCCGTGGGCTACAGCCGAACCGAACATCACGTATCACGATGAGGAATGGGGTGTCCCTGTACACGACGACCGATTGCTCTTCGAGTTTCTGATCCTTGAAGGCGCACAAGCGGGGCTCAGCTGGACCACGATTTTGAACAAACGAGACAACTATCGGAAGGCATTCGATGGATTTCGTCCGGAAAAAATCGCACGTTACGGCGCGCGCGATATGAGGCGGTTGCTTGCCGACCCCGGAATCGTGCGGAACCGCTTAAAAATTGCGGCCGCGATCGAGAACGCGAAGAGGTTCCTCGCCGTGCGCAAAGAATTCGGCACTTTCGACGCCTACCTGTGGAGCTTCGTGGGCGGCAAACCAATCCAGAATCGCTGGCGACGCATGGCCGACGTTCCCGCGCGCACAGCCGAATCCGACGCGATGAGCCGCGATTTGCAGCGATGCGGATTCAAATTCGTCGGCTCAACGATCTGTTACGCCTTGATGCAAGCCACCGGCATGGTCAACGACCATCTCATCACATGTATGCGACACGCGGAGGTCAGCGGCACGCGCCGCAGGTGAAGCAGCAGCTGACCAACCGGTCAGCTAATCAAGAGCATCTAAAGCGATTTCAGAAATGTTGTAGCCACCGGCCTGTGGCCGGTCCCGGTTTCGACGGTGTTTTCACATCATGCGAGGACGGCCACGGTGCTGTGGCTTCAGTAATACAGTCTTGTCGGGCTAGATGCCGTCGGGCCTGTTTTCTGGTGTGTGCGGCGGCGGTCCGGGCGGCGGGGAATGCTGATCATCGCCCGAGGCAGCTTTCGCGTTCGCCTCGGCGGCTCGTTTGGCCGCCCACCTGGCTTTCATCGCCGCCGCAAGTTGAGCGCGACGTTCCGGTGAAAGATTCAGTTTTTTCTTCGGCTTCTTAACGGCGCCCGATTTCCTCGCGCGGACTGGCTTAGGAGACTTCGCAGCCGCTTTCTTTTTGGCTTTGGCCGCCTCCGCCGCCTGTAGCCTTTGTTTTAGCTTGGCCAGTTTCTTTGGACCTTCTTGCAGACGCTTTTCAAGTCGCCGGATTTTTTTCTTCAAATTCTTAGGCTTCATAATTCTGTGTGCTCCCGTTCGCTACGAAAGTGAACTTAAGATTGGATTTAGAGTTAATGACAAAATCTCGTTGATGTCACGCTCTTCTTTAACCGTTGGCTTTTGACTTCGATGCGTGATCACCTTCGTTTCCTCCTGTGCCGACCAGTCCTCTTTCCATCGACGCTCGCGAGGAAATCTGGCCTCTCAGGCAACCGTTTCGGATTTCGCGCGGCAGTCGCACTGAAACGCAGGTCGTCGTTGTGACGGCCAGGGATGGCGAACACATCGGTCGCGGCGAAGGCGTTCCGCTCGCACGCTACAACCAGAGCATTGCCTCGGTGCTGGCACAGATCGAATCGATACAAGGCGATAAAAATTTGAATCGCCAAAGTCTTCGAGACCTCCTGCCTGCAGGTGCTGCGCGCAATGCGTTGGACTGCGCGTTGTGGGATCTTGAAGCGAAAATTTCCGGCAAACGCGTTTGGGAAATGGCAAACATCCCCATCGTTCCCGAAGTCGAGACATCGTTTACGATCAGTCTGGATACTCCCGAGAAAATGGCAGCCGCGGCGAAAGAGAATGCGAAACTGCCGATCCTAAAGCTCAAACTCGGCGGCGACGACCTTGACCTTTCGCGAGTTAAAGCAGTGCGCGACACGGCACCCGTGGCCCGATTGCTCGTCGACGCAAATGAATCATGGTCGCCTGAGCATTACGGCAAGATTGTTCCGGATTTGAAAAAATTGGGCGTCGATCTCATCGAACAACCGTTCCCAGCCCACGTCGATGAAGTCCTCGAGACTCTCGATCATCCTGTTCCAGTGTGCGCCGATGAAAGTTGCCACACGACTGCCGATTTTCCTCGCCTGACGAATCGCTACGAAGTCGTGAATGTAAAGCTCGACAAAACCGGAGGGCTGACCGAAGCGTTGCGCTTGTGCGAGCGCGCACGAAAGAGCGGATTCAAACTACTGATCGGTTGCATGGTTTGCACCTCGTTGGGAATTGCTCCCGCGCGTCTTCTGGCAAGCTTCGCGCACTGGATCGATCTCGACGGCCCGCTACTTCTCGCTCGGGACCGCGATCATCCAGTGCCGTACGAGAATGGCAGGATTGGTATTCCTCCGCGCGAACTATGGGGCTAGTTGCCCGGCTCCTTCTCCCAGCCTTGAGCTACTAACTCTCAACTGCCTTGAGTTAGGTTAGGCCAAGTGACTCAACCGTCGGCTCGTCGATTGCCGCAGTGACCGCGAGCCCGTGATCGGCCTGGTAATCCGCAATTGCCGCACGCGTGTCCGGACCAAGGATACCATCGATCGGTCCGTCGTAATAACCCTCGTTATACAGTTGCGTCTGCACGTTTGCGATGACTTCGTCTGGTGGCAAATCGTTGTAACCGTAGATCGGACCATCGTAAGGATAATAAGAGTCAGGGTAATATCCCCACGCCGGATACCAATATCCCGCGTCAAAGTAGAAGGGGAATGGTTGAGAATAGACAGTCACGAAAACGATTCGGTCGCCGCAGTGGTTATGCCACCAACCGTTGTCGTGCCACTGGCGCTGGTAATTCCGAAATGCCCAGTACTGTCGTCCGGAAAATTCGGAACCCCTCCAATTATTGGTGACAGCTGCGCGCCTCCCGCTCCAAAACGCGGCACTTCGAGTCCTGTTCACGAACGAACTGCCGCGGTTGCTAAAGTTAGAGTCTGCCCAACTCTTATTGAAAGGTTGGCGCGGCACCGGTCGAGCCCGTGCATCGTCCGCTCGAGACCTGTTCACGAACGAATTGCTTAAGCGCGGTTGTGGACTAAGCCTGGATTCTCTGAAATCATTCGCGATCGCCAGACGCGACTGTCGCCAAGTCGCAGTGCGAGTCGGCCGATCCACGATCGAACTAGTCGGACGCGGTCGTTGGCTAAGCCTCGACTCTCTCCAATCATTGTTGACTGGCGGCATGGTCCTCCTCGTCGCGGTATTCATCATTGTGGACCGATTTGCAAACGAATTGTTCATGCGTGGTTGCACCCGTGTCGTTCTAAACGTCGGCTCGCGAAACCGTGCCGTTGAATAAGTCGGCTGGCGATAGCGCGCAGGTGAAAACGTGCGTTGTGGCGGCACCTGCCGAACAGCGTTAGTTCCTCGGTATGCAGGAAGGGTTGTCGGTCTTTGCGGAGGCTTTCTGTGGTTGTTTGGTATTTGCGCGCTTGCAGTCAGCGCGAGCGCTAAGCTTCCGAGACAGATCAAAAGACTTCGTTTCATAGTGGCCCCCGATGTTTAACTTCGTTA
>JBKPGQ010000264.1:0-2027 GCA_046729455.1 Verrucomicrobiota bacterium | reverse complement strand
CGCGTCTCCCCATGATTCGAGGTAATGCGCAGCAGGAACGTGCCATTGGCTCAACATTGATGTGGCGTCCTCGTGATAGCCGAGCCGCACAATCTCGGGCGCGCGTTTTTGCAGCTCAGCCCAATCGAGCGGCAGATTTTTTTGCTTGTCCTCCACTAACCCGCGCGGCGCGTTGTAGACCGGATCGCCTCCAAAAATGAACAGATGTTTGATCCGCTCGTCATTAATGTCAGCTGCAAGTTGAGAAATATCGATGGTTCGCGGATTGCGCGGCATTTGGCGAACAACCAATGTCTGGCCGAGGTTCTTGAGGGCCGCATTGATTGCGTACGCGAGTAATTGCACTGCAACCGGCTGGGATGGACCAGCCAGCACGAGACTCGCTCCCGGTTTTGCCATCAGATCGTTTGCCAAACCGGTGATCCATTGCTCATCAAATGTGTTACCGCCAAACGCCGCCGGGCCCTGGACACTTCCCATCACCGATCCAAGCGCGGAATCGTTTGTTCCCGCGAGAATTTTAGCTGCAAGCGCCTGCGTTATCGCGGCGATCTGGCTGGCCGGACAGCGTAGCCGATGGTCCGCCATCGAGCCCGTGAGCGTGAACCGATTTTCTACGACATAAAGCCGGTTCAAGCTGTCTTTGGGCGTACTAACGCGGCGACGAGAGGTAAATGCGCGCACCGACGCGAGATCGCCCTGGCCGCAATCGAGAAAATCGCTGTCCAATGCAAGGATGATATCGGCGCGATCGAATCTAGGAATCACGCGCGCCCCAGCTCCGAAAGCAGTCTGCGCCGCCACGCTTGTTCCTTGACTTAAGAATGGCTCATAAACGCACCAGCGCATGCCCGGGAGATTTTTTTCCAACTCTCCCCGCAAACGCTCGCGCGTGGGCGAATTCGTTTCCTCGACAAGAAACGCGAGGCCGTCGCCGTGATCGGCCATAAGCTTATTGCGAAGTTCTGTGATATAGGCCTCGAAGTCTGCGCGCTTGCTTGTTTTTCCATTACGAACAAACCGTTTCGAGCGTGTCGGGTCGTAAAGGTCGAGAATCGACGCTTGGGTGAAAGTGTCCGTCGCGCCGCCGCTGGCCGGGTGCAACGGATTACCCTCAAGCTTAATCGGGCGCCCATCGACCGTCGTGGCGATGAGCGGAATTGCTCCGGTGCGTCGCGGCATTGCGGTGGCGTAGTAGAGAAATTTTCCGGGAATCGTCCACTCGACGTTCTTTGTGAACGGAACGAGGTGCAGCTCCGGCCTGCGACAACTCGTTAGGCCAACTCCTGCCAGCGCCATCGACGCCCCCATTAATTTCAGGAAATCGCGTCGTGACCATTCGTCGCCATTCAGCTCCGCTGCACCCTGCGGGAATTCGCGTTCGAGCCACTGTCGGAATTCGGGCGAATCGCTATATTCACCCAGGCTCCGCCAGTAACGCCTGCCTGTTGATGGCTCCGGTGGGTGGTGGAATACGCGTTTCATCGGTGACACCCCTGACAGTTTGTTGGCGGATTAATGTTCCAGTGCTCCTTCAATGTCTGGCCAATCTCTGCCTGGGTAAGTTTCGTCTTCTTCGAAAAATCCTCGCGGGCGTCATGCGGCTGCCCGTATTTCGCAACAAATTCTGCCGGTTTCACATCGTCCGGTTTCCAATCGAGATTGAAAACCTGATCGTCGGGCCGCAGAAAATTCTCCGGGTGCCGATGGCATTCGAGGCACCACGCCATGCTATGCGGCTTCGCCAGATACACCGTCGACATATGATTGACCGGGCCATGACAACTGAAACAACTAATGCCACGGTTCACGTGCGCCGCGTGATTGTAATAAACGTAATCGACGGTGCGATAGATCCATACCCACTCCACCGGGTTACCCGTTTTCCAGCTCGCCCGCACCGGCTCCAGTTTCGGATTATCTTTTTGCACCTGTGTATGGCAATTCATGCAGGTCTGGGTGTTCGGCACATTGGACTGGGCCGCCATTTCCACAAAGCTGTGGCAATAGCGGCAATCCATTCCCAG
>JBKPGQ010000263.1:0-6958 GCA_046729455.1 Verrucomicrobiota bacterium | reverse complement strand
CGGCGATGGCTAATGAGAGTTTCTGCTCGACCAGCTGGCTCCAGCCGCCAGGAGTGCGGTCGGCGGCCAGATGAAAGACCGTCGGGATGATAAGACCGATCGCGGCCAGCGAGAGCGAGATGACCGAAGTGCGCGCTGCGGCGCGGTTGAAACGCTGTTCTTTGTATTTAGTGCCGCCGAAAAGAATGGAGAGCCCGAGCACCAGCAACACGTTACCGATGATCGATCCGGTAATGGAGGCTTTCACCACATTGATCAGCCCTTTGGAAAGAGCGATGCCGGCGATGATCAGCTCCGCGGCGTTTCCGAAAGTGGCGTTGAGCAATCCTCCCAGGCCTTCCCCAACGCGGGCGGCGAGCGCTTCGGTGGCGCGCCCGATCCAGTCCGCGACCGGAATGATGCCGAGAGCGGAGCAAACGAAGAGCGCGGTCGGACTTATTCCTCCGGGCCAGAAGCGTAGAAGGATCGCGAGCGGAACAAAGATAAGAAGCCAGTCGAGGGACGGTTTGATTTTCAGAAGTCTGGGAATTTCGCGACTTGCCTCAGGTAATCAACCTGCCCGTCTTCCGCGAGTTTAACGACACAATGCACAAACAGCATGTATCATAAGCGGCTTATGATGCCGAGTTGATAATTGTTGCAGCGTTTGGTTGGCGCGAGGCGGAGCGCATCTGGGACGGTTCGTGCTACCATCAGCGGTGCCGATCATTCTTTTCGCACTGCTGCTCTTTGTTCTGCTCGCATTGGCCGGCGTGATTTTGCTCTCCCTTGCGTTGCGCTACCGCGCCGGCACAGCTCGACGGCAAGCACGGCGCTGGGTCGCCAGTCTAAATGTGTGGATCACCAGCTTATCGGCCGTTTTCTTTCTCTCCTTTACGTTCGTGCTCTCTTTCTGGGTCGGAACAGCCTTTCAATTTGCTCTGATTGGTATGGGCTGTGGAGGCATTCTTGGCCTGCTCGGTTTGGCGATGACCCG
The DNA here is from genome assembly GCA_046729455.1 of Verrucomicrobiota bacterium. GTDB lineage: Bacteria > Verrucomicrobiota > Verrucomicrobiia > Chthoniobacterales > UBA10450 > Udaeobacter. Next base: position 5,982 of record JBKPGQ010000263.1, on the reverse strand, counting down.
TTGGGAAAGAAAATCCGAGGGAATTTTCTACACTCCGAGCCGCTGGCTCGCGCTTCTCGTCACGCTGGCAATCGCAGCACGTTTTATCTACGGCTGGTGGCGCGCCACGCATTCGAGCGTTTCCAGCAACCAACATTGGTTGATGACTGCCTCCGGAACGGAGCTTTCCCTGGCAGTTGCTGCCGGGTTAATAGGGTACTATCTCGTCTACTCTATTGGAGTGCGTCTGCAAATGGAGCTGTGGGATCAGCGACATAGAAGGTAAAGTCGCGAGGGTAGCGACGAGCGAGAGAGGGTAACGAGCGAGTTTCAATCAATCGTTACGAGCAACGGCGCGGCAACTAAATCTAGCGAGCGGGGTGAGTGCTGGCTCAGATCGAACCGCGGATACCGCGGTCGGGATCACGCGGACCGATGATGCCAGCCATTCTATCCCAGACCGCGCTGGCTGCGGGACGCACGGTGTCCCATGGCAACGCTGAAGCGGGTTTGGCCTGCTCGTAATCGGCCGCAACGGACTCCTCCACTTCATCGAATTTCTGTCCGGGATACTTCGAGAAGGAATCATAGCCGGTGCGATACGCGTGCTCGAACTGTTCGTAGGAGTAATTCTTCGCGTACGGTTGTTTAGGATGTTGTTCGCGCCAATAAGCCGCTTCTTTTTCCCGATCCACTCCGCCGGCTTGCGCGCCTTTGCCGCCTGCTGTTTCCGAACCTGATTGCATAACTTTGTCCCTTTCTGTTGCTGCTCAATAGAACTTCGCCGGTGACGAACTAATCAGTCGCTTTTTTCCATTGGTCCTTAAGCAACTCCGCCAGTTCCCGCCATCGCGTTCTCTGCTCCTGGCGCAAATAATTGAAAGATTTCGGCCCGATTGCCGAAGTATAGTTGATGGGCGTTCAGTTGATTCACCTTGTCTGAGCTCATGAGCGACACCACAACGTCTTTCCCGTCGAAGACTCGGCATGAAGAGCTCGCGATTGATCCGCGCTTTCAAAATCGCGAACGCCAGCCGGGTCTCGATCTTCTTCGTGCGCTCGCAATCATTGTAGTCGTCGTTTATCACGCCGCACTTTTCGGATTCAAATTGCCCGGGCGAGTGGACCGGTTCGGCTGGATCGGTGTCGATCTTTTCTTTGTCCTTAGCGGGTATTTGATCGGCGGCCAATTGCTCGCCCCGCTCGCGCGCGATCGGTGCATCAAACTCGGCCGGTTCTTTACCCGACGCGCGTTACGAATCATGCCGGCGTATTTCGTCGTGCTCGCGATTTATTTTTTGTTGCCGTCGTGGCGCGAATATTCCGAAATGTCGCAGCCGCTCTGGAAATTTCTGTTGTCGGTGCAAAACATCGCGCTCCATGGCGGAACGGCGTTCTCACATGCATGGTCGCTCGCGGTCGAGGACCAATTCTATCTCGCGCTCCCTTTTCTTTTGCTCTTTCTCTATCGTCGTCCGCGCGCAGCCATAATCATTCCATGCCTAATCGTTATTGGCGGCATCGGCTTACGCGCTTTTCTGGCTGCACAGAATCCATCAGTTGATGGCGGCGGCGTATCGTTCCGCGGTTTTCAAGCGTGGATCTATTATCCAACCTGGACCCGGCTCGATCCGCTCGTGTTCGGAGTTGTTCTGGCTGCGATCGAGAAATTTCGACCGACCTGGTGGCAACGCCTCGTCAACTGCGCACCCTGGCTTTGGTTGCCGGGGCTCGCGCTAATTGCTTACGCACTATATCTCGGCGAAACCAAAAACCTCACCGTCGCCGCCTGCGTCTGGCAATTCCCACTCATCGCGGTGGGCATGGCCGCGCTTCTTATTTGCGCGGTCAGTCCGCGGCTGCCGCTATGTCGAGTTGCAATTCCCGGCGCCGCATTCATCGCCAGCATCGCGTACAGCGCCTACCTGATTCAAAAACTCATTATCAACGGCGTTGAACAGTTTTGCACCGTTCACAACATCGATCTCACATCCGTGCCCGCACTTCTTGGCGTCGAACTCTGTGTTTACGCCGCAGCGACTCTTCTTTTTCTCGCGGTCGAACGTCCGTTTTTGGAGCTACGCCACCGAATTGCTCAACGGAGTTCACCCGCCGCGGCGGGCAGGCGTCTGGCGCCTCGAAAGTAGGTCGCGGCATCGCTTCGGCTGGGTCGGTGTCGATTTTACGCAGCTGGCTTCGATTTCGTCCCGGTTGTTTTCCGGGTGCGCGGTCGCTTTTGAGATTTTACGCTCCGTTTACGAGGGACGGATTTGGCTTTTTGTTGTTCACGCGCTTGCCGGCGTCGCGATTTTTCGCGTTCCTTACGCAGCTTCCGTTCATCCAGATACCTTCGAAGCCTCTTATAAGCATAACCGCCTCCGAAGCCGGCAGCAGCAATTGTCAGTGCAGCCGCGATCTTGACTGGTCCGCGGCCCGGTGCCATGTGCCATGGACATTTGGCCAGCGGATATTTGTCCGGAAGAGGGAATCCGCAGCCAGATGCATTACACTTACGTGCCATAGTTGTTTCTTTCGTTAGGCAGACAAGCAACTGCCAAAGCTGAGCGTTCCCTTTTGCAACTCATCGATCATAAGCCGCCTCCCGTGAACGACGCGGCTCGTGGTGAAGGATCGATTCGGCCAGGCAAAGTGGCCTTATTGATGATCGCTAACTGGATATTGAGCTCACGCGGATGCGCGGCAAGAACATTAGAACAAAGAGGCTTATCGCGACTGGCACCCATAATTTACGCGATTCCGGAGCGCCGACGCAAGCTTAACCAGACTTTCCCGAATCTGTGTCGGTGTCCAAGCCGCGAATCCGAAAACGAACGCTGGCTTTAGCTTTGCTTGAATACAAAAAAATGAGAGCGCTGAGGGCCTTACTCCGATATCAAGTGTGATACGCCTGATCATCGGGAAGTCTTGCTCGCGCTTCAGCCAGGCAACGATGTTCAATCCCGCCTCCGGAACCTGCAAAGTGAAACGGTCGCCAAGCAATTCATTGAATTGCTTGATAAAAAAATCTCGCCGCTCGGCATAGATTTTTCGCATCCGCTTGATGTGACTCAGGAAAAATCCCTCGGTGATAAAACGGGCCAGCGTCGCCTGGTCGATTGGAGAGGAGTGTTGATTCATCGCACTGCGGATCTTCACCAATGAATCGATCAACGGCTCTGGCCCAACGATGTAGCCTAGACGCAACGAGGGACAAAGAATCTTGCTCACCGTTCCCGCGTAAATCACTCGGCCGGCGTTGTCCATCCCCTGCAACGAAGGAAGCGGTGGCCCGGTAAAGCGGAACTCCGCATCGTAGTCGTCCTCGAAAATGAATGCGTTGTGAGCACGTGCAAAATCGAGCAAGCCGGTCCTGCGCTGGAAAGTCATGGTAGTTCCGAGGGGAAATTGATGGGAGGGTGTTACATAAATAAGCCTCGGCAATGGTTCTTTTGGGGATCGCGCAATCACGATTCCTTGGCTGTCGAGCGGCTTAGGAACTACCTTGACGCCGGCCAAAGTAAGGACCCTTCGGATCTGCTGATAACAGGGGTCTTCGACCCAGGCGGCTTCACCGGGATTCGGCACAGCCAGTGCGCTGATCAACATCGCTTGCTGCATGCCAGCCACGATTACGATCTGATCCGGATGACAACGCGCCGCTCTGAAATCGCACAAGTATGCTGCGATTGCCTTGCGCAAGTCAGCGTCGCCGCGATTCGACGCATAGCGCAACAGGTTGACGCCTTTCTTCGCCAGAACCTGCGCTCTGAGGCGTTCCCAGACGTCCACCGGAAATTCGTCGACTGCCGGAATGCTGGCGACCAGCGAGACGCCTGCGCCCGCGCCCGTTGCCCCAACGTCAAACTGATTTCCGACGCGCGCATCCGGAATTGCTCTCACGCGATCAGAGATGCGAAATGCGCGCTGGATGGGTTGGTAGGCTTTCGGTTGGTCCGCGGTCAAAAAGGTCTCCGGAAGAACGTTCGCAACGAACGTCCCGCACCCGCGCTTTGAGCGGAGATAACCTTCGGCATGAAGTTTTAAAAGTGCGAGTCTTACCGTCGATCTTGAGATTCCCCGTTCCATGGCCAGCGCCCGAGAAGAGGGAAGTCGAAATGAAGCATCGCTGAACCTGCCCGATTTCAACTCTTCGCGAATTTGACGGTAAAGCTGCTCGTGGAGCGGTTCCGTTGCCGTCCGATCAAGCCGAATCATCTCAAACGCTATGATCGAACCCCGGCGTCGCTTCTGCGGGCGCGATTTCCTTTTGGGCATGGCACCTGCACTCGTCTCCTGCCGACTAGTTTCCATTTGCGGGGCGTATTCTCAAGACTCCGACAATCTTTGGGCATGCAGATTAAGATCATGATAAGATCATGAAGCTGCCGCGAAGCTGTCAGCAATCCAGAGGCAATATTAATCTTTTCCCAGCCTACATCTAATATCCGCGTTTGCAGTCGCAGGAATTGCTGATCCGAGCGCATTCGTCGCGTCGCATAGCGTCAGAGACTACATGAAAGTGGGCTTTGGGAAACACGCGAAGTGGGTCTTGTTTCATCCTCACCAGCTCCAGAAACTTGCCCAGCAGAACATGCATTAACAATTAAGAACGAAGAGAAAAACATGAACAAGGAGACAGACATGGACAAGAACAAGGAGAGAGACATGGAGCATCGGAAGGGGCATCTCGCAATGGCGGTGGCGGTTGGTGTTCTCCTCGCGCTCACGGGGGTGTCGGCCGCATCAGCAGAGGAGTGGGCAGAGGGGTGTGCTGAGCAGTTCGAGCTGGCGCAGAGGACCGACATGGAGTCGTTCCGCGACTACGACCGCGAGACCTTCCGCGAGGGCCATGACCCGCGCGCGGTGACGATCTTCGCGAGCGGTGCAGTGCGCTACGGCATCGACGCCATCATGGCCACCCTCGAGTTCCACTTCGCCAACCGCGAGGCGATCTGGGCCTGGACCGAGCTCTACCGCGTGGTCGACGGATGCAAGTCGGCGTTCATCCTGTACGACGCAACGTACGACATCCCGAGGATCGGCTACCACCAGCGCACGTTGACCGGCGTGACATACACGCACAACGGCAACCGATGGCTATCGATCGCCGACCAGGGGACGTACCTCGAAGCACCGTAGTCGACATCGAGCAGCCGGGCGTTCGAGAGGATGAACCGCTCGGCTGCTCGATTCAGGTGCGGCGTGGTGCCGGCTGTCCGCAGCCGCAGGCTGAAGGTCGTAGCCACCGGACTGTGGCCGGTTCCCGTTGCCGCCATTTTGCGTTAAGGGAGACAGCTCGCAGGGCCGTGGCTACAGCAGATCAATGGCCTGGCGTGGTTCTAATGCTCGTTGAGCGCACGCCTGCGCAGTTCCAAATTCGCAACCTGCTCCGTAAAAAATTCATATAGAGCGCCTCAGCTGAACCGCCTAAATTCATGCCCCGATGACGGACGAACAGAAATGGAGACTCCGACTGGAGATCGCCCGTGTCCTTTTCATCGACGTCGTGGGCTATTCCAAATTGCGTATTAACGAGCAGAGCGCTGAAGGACTTATATGAAAACCGCCATTTTGTTTGGTGCTGCAGCACTGTGGTGCGTCCCGTATCTCGCAAAAGCGCAAAGCGCAGATGAGCGGCTGCGAGCTATCTACACAGAAGAATGGAAATGGCGCCTGGACCAGTTTCCCGGGCTCGAAGGAGTCACAAAACCGGTTCCCGATCGCCTGCCAAGGGTAGATCCGGCGGCGCAGGAGATGCGGCTACGTTTCTGGCAAGATGTGCTGCACAAGCTCGATGATATTCCGCGCGCGCAGCTCTCGCCGGAGGAGCAGATCAACTACGATGTTTATCGTCCGGAAATCGAGAATTTCGTCGCCGATCAGAAATTCCGTGACTACGAAATGCCGGCGAACTCGGATTCTGCTTTCTGGAGCGATTTGGGCGAGACGGCGCGGCGACCTTTTAAGACGCTGACCGATTACAAAAACTGGATCGCGCAGATG
>JBKPGQ010000262.1:0-7307 GCA_046729455.1 Verrucomicrobiota bacterium | reverse complement strand
GCGTAAAACAGTGTGGCTTTATCGGTTTGGATACTCTTCAGCGAACGAGCCAAAGAGTTTTGGTTCTGGGTGGGCGCATGCATTGCAAGAGCACTAAGGCCGATAACAGCCACAGCAACCAGCATTGCCGCGACCAAGCGTATGGTGATTTGGGCTTGGAGCTTTTTCATAAGTCGCCACATCTACAGGCAGTGTGGATAACTGTCAACAGGAAAAAACAAAAATTTATTAATCGCATTTGCGGCAGGTCTCGTCAATCTAGCTACGTTTTACCGCAAATTAACACCGACTGGACTGAGCGATTAGGACCAAATTTGTGTCTTTTCGCCCGCCCGTCGAGGCTGAACAACCGCGGATGTGCACTAGTGATTAAGTATCTCTCCGGAAAGACTGGAGCGAAGTTCCCGAGAAAACGCTGATAAAGATGAGTAATGAAGGGACTGAAGGACGAAGGATTGCGATGCCTAACGAGTGTCCCATGGCCGCCCGGATGCCGGCTTGCGGAAGCTTGCTCACCCATTCGAGCCAAGAACCCCTCGTCAGCGCGAAATTCGATTTAAAAGTCTAACAAATTCCTTTGCGCTAACGAAACCGACTATTGGTTCAAAGCGTGGGATCGCCGCGCAGCAGAGACGAAGATTTTAAACAAACGATAACGGACGAATCTCAAGAAGACTGTTACAGAAGGCCGCGTAGGAAACGAAGACTATAATTAAAATAATTTCCTTCTGAAGACGCTCCGCTGCGTTCGCTTCCTTCTGCTAAGAAGGGCGATTACTCCGGCGCCAGCGAAGCGACGATTGCTTGAAAGCGCGGGTCGCCCCGCAGCGGGTCCCAAAGCGGATTGAGACGCAAATGGCCATAAGTGACTTGGCTTCCCGGCAGCTTCGATGCCTCCGCCAATCGTGCAATTGCGCGATCCGTTTCACCCGTCCACGCATAGATGACAGCCATATATTGGACCAACATCGCGCCCTCGAGAGAGCTTTTACCGACTGGCATTAGCTCAACCGCACGCTCGCCTTCGCGAATGGCGTCTTTGTTGTTTCCCAAGGCAGCATCAACAACCCCGAGCGCGCAGAGAGCCGCGGCATAATCAGGTTGGTCACGCACCATTTGTCCAACTTCCTCTCGCGCATTGATGAAAGCAGCACGGGCTGCCAGCTTGTCACCGCGGAGCTGGGCGACAAGACCCTGGCACCAACTGTTAGGGAATGGAATATTTTCTTCGTAGCACCCGTCGGACGGCATCGCGGCTATTGCTCGATCGGCCGCGTCGGGATCGCGCTCGCCAAAGGCAACGATGCGCCATTGCTCAACAAGAACAGGCGCCGCGTTCGGATTTTCCGCCAGGATCGTTTCGATTGCCTTATGCAGCGGTTTTGGATCTGCGCGCGATTGAAAGTCAACGGAAGCGCGCCTTACCCTGCCGGGAATGTCATTCGGCGCTATGGTTAGCACGCTATCAAGCGTCGCGGCCATCTCATTATAGCGGTGCAAGCGTTCGTACGTGAGAGAGATTTGCTGGAGTATGGAAAAATCGCGGGGATCCAACTCCAACGCTTTCTTCATTTCCTCGAGTGACTTTTCCCAGTGACCCTGCCGTCGGTCGATGTAACCAGACAAGAGAGAAATTCGTGATTCGTTAGGGAGGGTATGCCGCGCAGTAGCCAGTTCCTCCTTCGCTCGATCGTAATCTTGATATGCCCAATAAAGATGTTGCGCGAGGGCCAAATGGGTCTCTCCGGACTCGGCACGCAGGCGGCGAGCCGACTGAAGAGCTGTTTCCGAGAGCTTAAGGCGCGCGTCGGTGTGATCAAAGCCGAGGAAATAAATTCGGTCATGCGCTCCGACGAGCTGACAGTAGGCATCGAAGAATAAAGGATCGCGCGCGATGGCCTGATCAAGCAGTTGCACCGCCTGGATCAAATCCTCTTTTGCCCGAGTGCTGAATGCAATCCCATTGATGAGATCTTTGGCTCGCAGGTACATGTCGTACGCAACAAGGTCCGTCGTTGGTGGCGCTTCGATGGCAGCCTTTTCCGTGGATGACGGTTCTGCTCCAAGTTGATCCGCGATTTTTTGCGCGATCTCGCTTTGGAGTGTGAAGACATCATTCAAAGCCCGATCGTATTCTTGCGCCCAAACGTGAGCATCCGTGCGCGTATCAATTAACTGGGCGTTCAAATGGATCCTGCCTGCTTCCCTACGCACGCTTCCCTCAAGCACGTACGCGACATTTAATGCATGACCAATTTCCTGTGTGTTCCGCGCGCCGCGATATTTTGCCACGCTGTTATGGCTGATCACCTTTAAATTGGCGACTTTTGCCAGCTTGGTGGAAACACCGTCGTAAACGCCATCGGCAAAAAACGCGTTCTCTTTATCTGGACTTAGGCTTTCGAAAGGCAGGACCGCGATTCCACTCGCCGCCGGTTGGCCTGCCATCTCGCCGTTCCAAATCATCACACCAATTGCCGATCCCAACACCAACAGAAGCGACGCCATTCCCGCAACAAGTGGATTGCGCCGCGTCCAACGCCACGCGCGCGCAGCTGGTGAAACAGGACGCGCGATAATGTGGCGGCCTTCCAGCCAGCGTTCGAGGTCTTCGGCAAGATCGCCTGCTGAGCGATAACGAGCGCTTGGTTCCTGCTCCAAACATTTCGCGCAGATTGTTTCCAGATCCCGATCCAGCCCAGGCATCAATGTGCGCAGCTTCGGCGCCGGCTTCTCGCTCGCCTGCTGGATCACCTTAAGCGCATGCTCACCCATAAATGGGGGACGACCCGTCAGCAAATCGAACAAAATCGCACCCAAACTGTATACGTCCGACGTCGGACCAAGTTTGCCCGCCGATCCGTTCACCTGCTCCGGTGCAATATAACCGGGCGTGCCAAAAATAGTAAGTGTGCGCGTTAAGTGACTGCTAGTGTCCAGCCATTTGGCGAGACCGAAATCGCTCACCAGCGGTTCGCCCCGGCCATCCAACAAAATGTTCCCCGGCTTCAGATCCCGATGTAGGATCCCTTGCCCGTGCGCGTTTTGCACCGCACGCGACACCTTTGCCATCAATGCTACCGCTCGCCGCGGTTCACCGCGTAATGCCGGGGCCGCATCCAGCAAACTGCCCCCACCAGCAAACTTCATGCTGAAAAACGGCAGCCCATCGTCGCATTCGCTTACTTCATAGATTGGCAGAATGTTCGGATGATCGAGGCTCGCCGCGGCCTGGGCTTCACGCCGGAAACGTGCCAGCGTCTCCTGCGAATCGGCGTGGTAAGATAAGATTCGTTTTAGCGCGACGATGCGGCGCGAATGGCGCTGCCGCGCCCGATAAATGACGCCCATTCCCCCGCGCCCGATTTCTTCAAGAATTTGATAATTACCTATACGCCAATCGGCGTCACATACTTCGAGTTCCCCGAGCAGATCATCAAGCGTTTCTTCCTTCGTTGTAGCTGCCGCTGATCTGTCACCGTTTTGCCCATTAGCGCCGACCCCTGCAGAAAGAAGACAGTTCAGACAAAGACTTCGTCCGACACGCGATGCAGATCCGCACTCGGGGCAGGAACCCGACTCCTTTTGGAGGTCCACCGGGTCAGAACTGGAGGGCACGCGCATGAAAAGTTAGGATCGTAGATGAACTTGACAGAGTTGCAAACAAAAAAATGGAAATTTTTTGTCCAAGTTATTCACAAGATTTGAACATTTTTGCATGAGAACGCCTGAATCTCTTCGTCATTTGTTTGCTTCCTCTTTCGGCGCGAGTGAAGCGACGATTTTTTCAAAGCGTGGATCGCCCCGGAGTGGATCCCAACACGGCAATAGTTTTAATTGACCATAGCTAATAGTACTTGGTGGACGAACCGCGATGGCAAGCTGCTCGCACGCGAGATCTTTGTCGCCCGTCCACGCAGCAATCATGGCCAGATACTTGATCATGGTCGGACCAACCAATGCATCCTTTTCCACTGAAACCAGATTGACCGCGCGTCGTGCCTCACGCAGTGCATCTTCTTTCCGGCCAAGACCTGCATCGATCAAACCAAGCACGCATAGTGCCGGACCGTAATTTGGTTCGGCTTGAACCGTTTTCTCCTGTTGAGCGCGAGCGGCATTGAACATAGCGCGGGCTTCGCCATCATTTCCTGTCATGCGAGCGATGACGCCTTCAATTATCGGACGATTCAACTGAACAGAGTAGTCAGTTAGCGGCGTGTCGCCGATCGTGTTCAGCACGTTCTTCGACGCAGCCACATCGCGTTCGGCGAGGGCACAACTCAACGCCTCATCAGCGGCACTGGACCAAGCGCCAGCATTTGCACCCGAAAGGGAATCCATGGTCTGATGTAAGGGGCCGGTATCCGCTTTCCAATGAAATTGGACGGCCGCAAGCGCGACCTTCGTACTGAGATCGTTCGGCTCGATTGCCAGCGCCCGATCCAGCACGGATTTTTCTTCTGCATAGCGCCGGAGAACTCCGTAACTAAGCGCAATTTGCTGGAGCGTTTCAGTGTTGCGCGGGTCGAGGTTGCCTGAGCGCTCTAAGTTTTGCGTGGACTCCTGCCAGCGTCCCTGCCGTCTCTGGATGTATCCCATCATCTGGAATATCCGCGCATCATTAGGCAAGGTTTGCTGAGCAGTTTTTAATTCAGTAAGAGCGCGATCATAATCGAGATGTCCATGATAAAGATTTCGAGCGCGCGCCAGATGCGTTTCACCTGCATTTGGATCAAGGCGAACTGCGCGTTCGATGGCCGCCTCGGCCAGCGCGAGCCGACCAGGCGTATGCTCGAAGCCCAGAAAATAAAGCTGGTCATGAGCAAGCGCGAGTTGGCAGTACGCTTGGAGAAAGGACGGATCACGCGCAACAGCTTGGTTCAGCAGATCGGTCGCCTCCAGCAGATTTGCTTTCAGACCGCTGCTGAGACGCAACGCGAGAAGATTCTTTGCACGATTATAAAGATCGAAAGCGATGAGATCGGTTGTTGGTGGCTGTTCAACGGCCAGTTTCTCTGCAGTCGAAATTTTCGCGCGAAGGCGCTCAGCGACCGTTCGTGCAAGCTCACTTTGGACCGCAAACAGGTCGTTCAAATCGCGATCGTATTCCTCCGCCCAGACAAGAGTACCCGTGCGAGCGTCTATCAATCGAGCCTTGAAGTGAAAACGCGCGCTTCCACGACTCCGGGACACGGTGCCCTCCAAAACGTGAGAAACCCCAAGGGCTTTACTAATTTCACGAATATTTCGCTTCCCGCGATACTTCATCACGCTGGTGTGGCTGATCACCCTGAGATCACGGATGCTGGCGAGCTTGGTCAAAATGTCATCCTGAATGCCATCGGCGAAAATGGCGTCCTCTTTATCGTCGCTCAAACTTTCGAAGGGCAGAACAGCAATGGCGGTTGTTGCTGCGGGCGTTACCGCAGTGCCCTTCCACATCACCGCCCCTGCAGCCAATCCCAGCGCCATCAGAAGCGCTGCGACTCCGGCGACAGCTGGATTCCGCCGAGTCCAGCGCCAGACCAGCGCCGGCGGCGAAAGGGGACGCGCGGCGATTGGCTGCCCTCCCAGCCAGCGTTCGAGGTCTTCGGCAAGAGCGCCAGCGGAGCGATAACGCGCACTTGGGTCGCGCTCCAAACATTTCGCGCAGATTGTTTCCAAGTCCCGATCTAGGGCTGGCACCACTGTGCGCAGCTTCGGCGCCTGTTTCTCGCTCGCTTGCTGGATCACCTTCAGCGCGTGCTCACCCATAAATGGTGGACGACCCGCCAGCAAATCGAACAAAATGGCACCCAAACTGTACACATCGATCGTAGGACCAAGTTTGCCCGACCCGGCGCCTGCGGAGTTCACCTGCTCCGGTGCTACATAATCAGGCGCGCCAAAAGCAGTGAGCGTGCGCGTTAGATTGCTCGCGGGTTCCAGGCATTTGGCGAGACCGAAATCGCTCACCAGCGGTTCGCCCCGCCCATCCAACAAAATGTTCCCCGGCTTCAGATCCCGGTGCAGGATCCCTTGCCCATGCGCGTATTGCACCGCCCGCGCCACCTTTGCCATCAATGCTACCGCTCGCCGCGGTTCACCGCGTAATGCCGGGGCCGCATCCAGCAAACTGCCCCCGCCAGCAAACTTCATGCTGAAAAACGGCAGCCCATCGTCGCGCTCGCTCACTTCATAGATTGGCAGAATGTTCGGATGAACTAGACTCGCCGCAGTCTCGGCCTCACGCCGAAAACGCACCAGCGTCTCCCGCGAATCGGCGTGATAAGGCAAAATTCGTTTCAGCGCCACGATCCGGTGCCTATGTCGCGTCCGATAAACGACGCCTATTCCACCGCGCCCGATTTCTTCCAGAATTTGGTAATCGCCTACTCGCCACTCGGCATCCCGCACATCGAGTTCTCCGAGCACGTCTTCAAGCGTTTCTTCCGACCGAGGCGGAGGGACTCGACCGCGCAGACCCTGAGCCAGCAAACAACTCAGACAAAGACTGCGTCCTATACGCGATGCCGATCCACATTGCGGGCAGGTCAGCGGCTCCTTTTGCAGACGAATTGAAACAGGAATGCCGCTCATCTGAAAAACCTTAAAAAGGACTGCAAATGGGAGGGAGCGAGGGCGAGAGTCGAGTATCGGCTGTCGGCTCCGACGCCTCCCTATGCTTTCTCCGGAATTGGCGAAGCGGAGTTCTCGAAAAAAAATGCAATCGCTAATCAATACGAATGGACCGCATTCGGCCGCGAAATGGCTCCTCGATCAGGACCGACGAACATCCGAGATCCAAATCGAACACCAGACCCAAACTGTCGCAGGGTGAAACAGATCTAGCGCGCGCGGGTCTTTTGCCAAAATGCGTCAAAAATTCAATTCGTCTCCACGTTGCTCTGCAGAAGAGTACGCTCTCGAATGCGCGACGCAGGAGGCACGCTTTCGGAAAATCAGAAGCTGTCGCCTGAAACCCGAATACGAAAGTGTACCAGCTGTTCAATGGCCGATTGACAGGGTCGTGAACGCTCCAATTTCGACCTCTGATCTGGAATTTTCTGAACTATTCTGCCGCGCTCAACGCCGCACAGAGATAGCGGAGTTCGTCATCGATCTCGTTCGGTCCTTCGACGGTTTGAGCAACTTCTTCGCGGAGCAGCGCGCGATAGCGTTCACGTAATCTGTGCACAAGGCGTTTCACCGCCGCCTCCTGCAGGCCCAGTGTTTTTGCGAACTTGGCGTAGGAAACATCTTCCCGCTCAGCTGCGAGGCAACTGTTCAATACATCAAACACACGTCGACGACCACGCTTTTCG
>JBKPGQ010000261.1:0-3132 GCA_046729455.1 Verrucomicrobiota bacterium | reverse complement strand
CAATCGAAACCGGCAAAATCGCCAGACTTGCTGACGGGGCAGTCGTCGTCACCTGTGGCGACACCATGGTGCTGGCGAGCGCTGTATCGGCCACAACTATCAAAGAGGGCCAGGATTTCTTTCCGCTCACGGTCGACTATCGCGAAAAGGCAGCAGCAGCAGGAAAATTTCCGGGCGGCTACTTCAAGCGCGAAGGCCGTCCCACGGAAAAGGAAACGCTTACTTCGCGCATGATTGATCGACCGCTGCGGCCGCTCTTTCCTCAGGGATATTTTTACGACACGCAGATCATCTCGATTTTGCTCAGCGCCGACGGCGAGAATGATCCCGACATTCTGGCGATGAACGGAGCATCGGCTGCGCTGTGCGTTTCGGATATTCCGTTTGCCGGTCCAATCGGCGCTGCGCGCGTTGGCCGGGTGAATGGCGAGTTCGTTGCGAACCCGACGCATACGCAACGTGCCGAGAGCGATCTCGATCTTGTTTATGTCGGCACCGAAAACGATGTAATCATGATCGAGGGCTCGGCCAAAGAATTGCCGGAAGCCGAGTTTGTTAAAGCGCTCGAGTTTGCGCACGGGCATGCGCGCGAGATGATTCGAGTTCAAAAGGAATTGGCTGCGATGGTGGGCAAGTCCAAGCGCGATTCGCAGCTGCTCCAGGTGAACCAGGAGTTGCTCGATATCGCTTACCGCGTCGCGGGCGACCGGATCGTGGCGACGCTTTACACTGAAGGCAAGATGGCTCGCGCTAGGGCGGTCGATGCATTGCGTGAGGAAGTGGAGACGGCGATCCTGGAAAAACATCCGGAGACCAATCCCTTCGCGATTTCACAAGCATTCGATTACGTCCAAAAGAAGGCGTTTCGCGTCAGCATTCTGGAAAAACAGAAACGCGTCGATGGTCGCGGTTACCAGGATTTACGGCAGATCGGTTGCGAAGTGAGCGTTCTGCCGCGTGCGCACGGTTCAGCCATTTTCCAGCGCGGGGAAACGCAGGCGGTTGCGCTCGCGACGCTGGCGCCGATCGAGGAAGCGCAGATGCTCGATGCCTACGGCGGCGGAGAACAATCGAAGCGGTTCATTCTGCATTACAACTTTCCGCCGTTTAGCGTAGGCGAAACGGGACGCACCGGTGGGCCCGGGCGCCGCGAGATCGGCCACGGCGCGTTGGCGGAGCGATCGCTGGAACCGGTTGTGCCGAACGAAAACGATTTTCGTTACGCCATCCGGATCTCGAGCGAAATCATGGAATCAAATGGGTCGACCTCCATGGCAAGCGTGTGCGCGGGAACGCTGGCGCTTATGGATGCGGGTGTGCCAGTGAAAACGCCGGTTGCTGGAATCTCCGTTGGGCTGGTCACGGATTTTGGAGATGATCATCAATTAAAACGCTACGAACTGCTGACCGACATCATCGGCTCCGAAGATCATTTTGGCGATATGGATTTCAAGCTGTGCGGAACGGACACCGGCGTCACCGGTTTTCAGCTAGACCTGAAGCTCCCTGGTATCAGCCATAAGATCATGGGAGAAGCGATCCAACGCGCGAAAGAGGCGCGCACGAAAATTCTCGGCATCATGGGCAGCGCACTGGACAAACCGCGCGCGGAGTTGTCGAAGTACGCGCCACGAATCGAGACGATCAAGATTAATCCGGAGAAGATTGGAGCGCTTATTGGACCCGGCGGCAAAACCATCAAAGGAATTGTCGCGGAGACTGGCGCTGAAATTAATATTGAAGACGATGGCTCGGTGCACATTTATGCCACCAGCGGTGAGAGCATGGCACGCGCGAAAGAAATTATCGGTGGCATGACGCGCGAAATCGAGATCGGCCAGACGTATCAGGGACGCGTAGTCTCGACGAAGGAATTCGGCGCGTTTGTGGAAGTTTTTCCGGGCAAAGACGGGCTAGTGCACATTTCCGAGCTCGCGGATTTCCGCGTGAAACGGACCGAGGACGTCGCGAAAGTTGGCGACATAATTTGGGTTAAGTGCATCGGCATCGACGACAAAGGTCGCGTAAAACTTTCGCGCAAGGCCGCGCTGAAAGAACGGGCGGAAAAAGAAACCGGTCAGGCCGCGTAGTTGTAACTGGGGTCGGCGACCCCGGCTGATCGATGGCGCGGTTAGATCTTTCGGTTTTCCTGGTGCAGGTCCGCCACGACGGATTCGTCCTATGGCGAACGGGACGGTTGCGCTACATTTAAGGAACCAAGCCACCCATGATCACCCCCACGCGGCTTTCCTATGGCGTCCTCGCTGCCACGATTATTCTTGCAGGTCTTCTGCATCTTGGTGTACCTCTGCTGGTCGTTCTGTTTTCCTACTTTGCGTTGCGCCAGCTTTATTTTCTCACGAAAAGAAAATGGCTCGCTTTGATCTTGTTTGGCGTCGTTGTGGCCGGGATTGCCACGGCAGCGGTCTTTCTCACTCGTGCGGCCATTCTGGCGTTGCCGAATGTTGCTGATACTTCCATTCCTTCAGCCAGCGCCTGGGCTCAGAAGCGCCAGATCGAGTTGCCATTCACTGATTTTGAAAGTCTCAGGCAAGTGGTCATCGACACGCTTGGACAAGAAGCGAATTATCTGCGGAACGTTGCTAATTTTGCCAGAAGCACGACAGCGGTGCTGGCTTTCTGCATACTTGGAATCGTCGCAGCCGGGAGTCTATTTATTAAAACTGGCCTCGACCCCTACCGCGGCACTCATCGCGTGAAGAACAATCTCTACTCCATTTGCTGTGATAAAGTTTCAACGCGATTCCGCGATTTCTATCGCAGCTTCGCCACGGTCATGGGCGCACAGATCATGATCTCGTTTATCAATACCGTATTGACGGCGATTTTCCTTCTCGCGGTGCGCCTGCCACATACGCCGTTGCTCATTGCGGTCACGTTTCTTTGCGGTCTTGTGCCTATCGTCGGCAACCTGGTCAGTAATACGATCATTGTCTTCGTTGCGTTGACGGTGTCCTTGAAATTGGCGATTGGGGCTCTGGTGTTCCTGGTAGCGATTCACAAGCTGGAATATTTTCTAAACAGCAAAATCATCGGGGACCGGATTCGGAACCCGGTTTGGCTGACCTTGATCGCGCTGATCATTGGCGAGCGGCTCATGGGCATCCCCGG
>JBKPGQ010000260.1:0-5823 GCA_046729455.1 Verrucomicrobiota bacterium | reverse complement strand
CGCGGCTGGCAAACCGTGCGTGATCGTTACAGGAAAAAATATTCCAGTCGAGCGAAGATGGGGACGCTCACGTTTTCTGATCTTGAAATCACCCTGTTATCATCTGATTCGGCGCTAGCGTCCGGGCGTTGGAAACTGGAGCGGGCAAAAGACCAGCCGCATGGAAGATTTACGCTGATTCTTAAACGCCTGCCGGAAGGTTGGCGAATTGTGCACGATCATACAAGCGCGGCTCCGCCGCCAGGGTAATCGGGTAAAAGAGTTACAAGGTTACAAGAACCAGGCCGCTGACGCTGCTGAGAGATGTAACGCTCTTCCCCTTGTAACTCTTGTAACGCTTTTAACCTTTTAACCTCGTCAGCAGTTTCTCGTGGATATTATCAAACCCGCCATTGCTGAAAACCGCGACGACATCGTTTGGCCGCAGCATCGGAACGATTCGATCCACAATGGCATCGGCGTTCTGCTCGTAAAAAGCGGGGCGACCTGCCTTGGCGATCGCGGCGACAACTCTTTCTGGATTCAGTCGGTCTTCTTCCGGGATCTGTTCCAGCTTTGCGACCTGCGCGATGAAAACTCCGTCCGCTAACTTTAGCGCGTCGGGAAGCTGCTGTTGAAAAATTGCGCGACGCGTTGTGTTGGAGCGCGGTTCGAAAACAGCCCACAGCCGATTTCCGCGAAAGCGATGGCGCAATGCTTCCAGTGTGTTTGCAATCGCCGTCGGATGATGGCCGAAATCGTCGATCACTTTTACTCCTCGCGCTTCACCGCGGACTTCCTGTCGCCGGGCGATCCCCGCAAAACTCTTGAACGCACTGTCGATTTTCGCCTTCGGCACATCATAAAAGCGCGCTGCCATCGCCGCCATCGCAGCGTTGTGCACATTGAAATCGCCAACGAGCGGAATCTCGAACGTCTCATCTCCAAGCTTGAATCTGGAGCCTTCAACCGAGCAGGCGACATCGCGGATTCGCTGCGCGCAATTTTTCGAGAAACCCACCTCAATCATCTGTGCCAGACAATCTTTTGCCACCTCGACGCAATTGGGGTCGTCGCCATTCACCAGCACCATGCCGTTCCGGGGAGCGATGTTGAGCAAACGCCGGAAGCTTAGCTTGATTTCGTCGAGGTTGTTGAAGATATCAGCATGATCGAACTCGATGTTGTTTATGATCAGCAGCTCAGGCAGGTAATGAATAAATTTCGAGCGCTTATCGAAAAAGGCTGAATCGTACTCGTCGCCTTCGATCACGAAATACTTCGAGTCGTTCAGGCGCGCGCCCTGTCCAAGATTTTTCGGAAGTCCGCCGATGACGTAACCGGGCTTGCGTCCGGCTTTTTCCATGATCCAGGTGAGCAGCGCCGTTGTCGTTGTTTTACCGTGCGTTCCAGTAACAACGAGATTATGACGGCCGCGCAAAAAATAATTCTTCAGCACTTCCGGCAACGAAAGGTAAAGGAGCTTTCTGTTCAGCACGGCTTCGACTTCCGGATTACCGCGCTTCATCGCGTTGCCGATCACCACCACATCCGCGTCGGACGGGATGTTTTCAGCACGGTACCCCTCTTTCAATGAGATGCCTTTTTCCTGGAGAAACGTCGACATCGGCGGATAAACATTTTCGTCCGACCCGGTGACTTTGAATCCGCGCTCCTTTAGCGCCGCGGCCACGGACGCCATGGCCGTGCCGCAAATCCCAAGGAAATGAAATTTCTTCGGCGCTTCCTTCACGCGGATTCTTTACGCCGCCCTGACAAAAAAAGAAACCGCGGATTACGCGGATTTCACCAGCGAAAGGAAAAAACGCGTGTCATCCCGAGCGGAGCGAGGGACCTAAAAAGAACATCGGCGACCATCACTTTTTCTCAAACACCTCCACCGCTTCCCAGGCTTCATCCGGCGGGGCTTGTTCGTATTCGAGCGCGCGATCCAGATACATTTTGGCGAGTAGATCGTCAGGGTAAAATTCGAGGAAACGAGAAAACAGAATCTTGGCCTCGCTAAAATCGCGTGCCCGAAATTTCTCCAATCCCTCCTCGTACGTCTCGAGCCACTTCAGGAATTCTGGATCGACCTCTTCGTTTCGAGCGCCAATGAACGTGAAAATATCCACCGGTTTGCTTTTGCCTTTCACCTGTACGCGAGCAACCGAGCGAAGGTGAACCTCATCCCGCACAAGCTCGGCGGCTGTTGCGCCGACCAGAATGTCGAGGCCATAAATTCGAGTAAGACCCTCGATCCGAGACGCAAGATTCGCCGAGTCGCCAATGACTGTGGGATCCATGCGCTCGTGCGAGCCAATATTGCCAACGATCACCTCACCGTGATTGATGCCAATACCCATGCCAAACCCCAGTCGACCTTCTTCGCGCCATTGTTGATTGAGCTGCCGTAGCTCACGCCGCATTCCCAGCGCCGCGCGCGCACAACTTTTCGCGTCCTCTGCCATGCCCAAACTGCGCACATTCCCCCATACGGCCATGATCCCATCCCCAATGAACTTATCCAGCGTGCCACCATTACTGAAAACAACCGAAGTCATCCGACTGAGATATTCATTAAGTTGCGCAACTAGCGCCTCGGGCTCGCCCTCCTCGGACAACGTGGTGAACCCGATCAGATCCGAAAACAGTACGGTGACCGGAACACGTGCGCCACGGAGCGAGCTGTAATAGCTGTTCGGATTTTCGAGGACTTCTTTCACCAAATTTTTCGAGACATAGCGTTCAAGAGTGCGCCTGGTGCGTACCCTCTCACGCCACTCGAGTGCGTACTCAAAACCGAGCGAAAATACTCCGCTTAACACCAGAGCCGAGAGGACTGGAACCGTCAGAAGCAGCAGTCCTGTTTTATCGTAAGATAATCGCGCCGCGCCAAGGTATGCGCCCGTAATCACAACGAGTGTACCAAGACAAAGCAATGGTCGGCGCAAAAAGGCGACCAGCGACCATGCCAACAGTCCCGCTGCGCCTACAAGCGCGAGGCCGGTTCTCGCCGGTGTGGGCCGCAAAAATTCGTGATTCATCGCTGCAGCGATTGCCTCCAAATGTAGCGCGGGGCCCAAGGTGGTTGGACTCATCGGCGTAACGACGGTGTCGTGCTCCACCTGCGCTGACGATCCAACCATTACAATTTTGTCCCTAAAAAACGCGCCGTCGGCGTAATTGGCATGCCAAAACTTCGGATCGAAAACTTCGTAAAGCGGGCGGGGTGCAAACGCGTCCGGCGACGTGAAACGAATCATGTGACCACGAAAATCCTGTGGCACATCTTTTGCGCGACCGATTTTGGCAAGGGCGCGAGCCGAAAGAGATTGGTAAACTTCTTCGCTTGGGTCGGGAGGTAAGTCCGCGAAGTGCCGATCAGTCACGCGATAAGTCACTGCGCGGATTTTTCCGTCGATTGGGTCCGCCCAGAAATTCACAAATCCGACGCGATCATCCTGCAGTTGGGGCGGCGGAATCAACGTATTGTTGGGCGTGACGGCCTGGGCCGAGTTCGCCATGTCGAAATTAGCGCCGAGCACGACCCTATCGTGGTAACGATCAAGCGCAGCATGAAATGCCGGATCGCCATCATTGGGCGGACTAAAGATCATGTCGAAAATCACCATGCGCGCGTCCGCGGCGAACAATCGGTCGAGCAAAAGCGCCCATACTTCACGTGACCAGGGAAATGGCTTCTCGGTCATCAGCTGAAATGCGCGATTGCCCGCGATTTCTTCGGACGTCAACGGCGGCAACTGCAACGTGCTTTGATCGATTCCGAGAAAAACAAAATCCGATGGTGCAGGCGTCTTCCGACCTTCGCGCCGAAGCAAGTCCTCAAAGCTCTGTTCACCGCGCCAAGGCGCCGAGAGAAACGGAACGCCTGGGAAAAAATGACCGAGAACGATCACGGCCGTCCAAAAAAAGCAGATGCAAGTCAGAACTAGGAAACGATGACGCCCGAGCCAGTTCATGCCGGCGGAATCTAGCACTAAAACGTTGAAGCGTTAAAGCGCCGGCTTGGGCCGCTTTAAATTCCGGCCCTGCGAAAAGCAGTTGTCATTCTCGACTCGCTACCTATTGTTCGTCGCTCGGCGCTGCCGCGTCGTGACGATCTGCGCACCTGGTTCCGCGCGACGGGACTGCATCAGCGAGTGAGGTCGCGAAGATCGATAATGGAACAAACAGCTCGCTGAAGGAGGAGCCCCGAAGCGATTTTGGGGAAATAACCATGCCAAGAGCTACCAATGCCCCGGCAAGCCGGGCGCGACGCAAACGAGTCTTAAAAAAGGCCAAGGGCTACCGCGGACGCCGGTCAAAACTTTTCCGCTACGCCAAAGACGCGATCATGAAAGGCCAGTATTGGGCCTATCGCGACCGCAAAACGCGTAAACGCACGTTTCGTTATCTGTGGATTCAACGCCTAAACGCAGCTGCGCGTGCCAACGGGATGACCTACAGCCGCTTTGCGGAAGGATTGAAAGCTGCAGGCATCGGCCTCGATCGAAAAATTCTTGCGGAGCTCGCCGTTGCGGATGAAGCCGCATTCAAGTCGATCGTCGATCAGGCAAAAAGCGCGCTGGAAAAGAAGAGTAAGAAAGCAGCGTAGGGCGGCGTTACAAGGTTACAAACACTACAAAGTTACATCGGATTGGTGTCCGCCTTTGTAACCATGTAACTCTTGTAACACTTTTGACTCATTCATGACGCATCCACTTGAACAGCTTCGCGATGATGCACTGCGCGAAATTGAAGCCGCCCTTGACGAACAGGCGCTCGAGGCGGCGCGCGTAAAATATCTCGGCAAAAGCGGCAGCGTCTCCGAGTGGGGGGAGCGGATGAAAACCCTCGGCAAAGATGAAAAGCCGGTAGTCGGGAAATTGCTCAATGAAGTTCGTAATACTGTGGCTGCTGCGTTCGAGGCACGCGCAGCAAGTTTTCGAGCGCAAAAAGAATCGGGCGCGCTCGCCAGGATCGACATCTCGCTGCCGGGAACGCCTCACGAAATCGGCACGCTGCACCCACTCACGCAGGTGTGGGAACGTTCGATCGAAATTTTTCGGCGAATGGGCTTCGCGCTCGCGGACGGACCGGACATTGAAGACGAATGGCATTGTTTCGACGCGCTAAACACGCCGCCGGAACATCCGGCGCGAAATGAGCAGGACACATTTTATTTACCGGACGCCCGTTTGCTGCGAACGCACACTTCCACCGTGCAAGTTCGAACGATGCAAGCCGCGCCCCCGCCGATTCGTGTGATTGCTCCCGGTGCTGCCTATCGTCGCGATGAACTCGACGCCACGCACAGCCCGCAGTTTCACCAGATCGAAGGCCTTTATGTCGATGAAAACGTAAGCGTCGCCGATTTGAAAGGCGCCCTCGAGTTTTTCATGCGCGAACTTTTCGGTTCGGGAACCGAAGTGCAATTTCGTCCGCACTTTTTCCCGTTCACCGAGCCGAGTCTCGAGATTTATGTGAAATCGAAAGCGCTCAGGGGCGGTGAGCGCTGGATCGAAGTCGCCGGCTCGGGCGTGGTGCATCCCGCGGTTTTCGAGCAGGTCAACAAAGCGCGTGGTGACAAAGCTTACGATCCCGAAAAGTGGAGCGGCTACGCGTTCGGTCTCGGAATGGACCGCCTGGCGATGATTTTGTTCGACATCCCTGACATCCGCCTGTTCACGCAAAACGATCTGCGGTTTCTCCGCCAGTTCGCATGAAATTTTCAGTCAATTGGTTGCGCGAATTTGTCGATCTTCCAGAAAATCCGGGAGAGATCGCGAATTTGCTCACTCGCGCCGGCGTTGAAACGGAAAGCATCGAAACCCGCGGCGC
>JBKPGQ010000259.1:0-5385 GCA_046729455.1 Verrucomicrobiota bacterium | reverse complement strand
CGCTGTGTATCATCGCGCAGCGCCAAAGAGGGTCGCTCCTGGACGGCATTGGTTTGCATGCATTGACCACATCGCAATGCCCTCGCCCCATCGCCGCGCAGCCCAAGCTCTTCTTAATGCAAAACAAGCAGCACGATCACGCCAGCGGCGGTCGTCAGAATGGTAATTGGAATTCCGAAGCGCGCGTAATCCCAAATACCGACCTGGATATGATCACGCGCTGATTCCACCACGATCATGTTGGCTACCGAGCCAACGATTGTTAGATTGCCGGCAAACGTCGTCGCAAGCGCAAGCACCTTCCACATCAAAGTCGGCTGGGTAAATCGCGCGATCCAGTTTCCTGCCACCAGCACAAACGGGACGTTGGAGAAAACGTTCGATCCGACCACTGAAAACCAAGCCAGATTCCACGCTTGCGCCCGCGTGCTTGATCCAAAGATCGGCTGTAATCGCGAGTAAATTACGTCTGGCAGGCCGGTATCGCTTAACCCATCGACCACGATGAAGAGCGCCGCGAAAAAAAGGAGCAAATGCCAATCGACCAGCTTCAGCACGTCATGCGTGTCGCGCCGCGCGAGCACCATCACCAGCGCTGCACCGGCCATCGCTGTCCACGCGAGGTTCAGACCTGCGAGAAAACCGGCGAAGATCGACGCGAACACAACGCAAACAAGCACGAACAACCTGCGCTCGAGTTTTGGAACCGCATGTTCGCAACGATCAATTGCTGCCTCTCGTAACATTTTTCGAAAACCAAAACGCAAAATGAAAAAATTAATCGTCAGGCCAATAAGGGCCACAGGCACGAGCGCGCGGGAAAATTCTGGGAACGAAATGCGCGAGAAATGTCCGATGATCATGTTTTGCGGATTGCCCACCAGCGTGGCCACGCTGCCAATGTTTGCGCTGGTCGCGAGCGCGATCAGAAACGGGAGCAGCGGTAACTTCCCACGCCGGATAACGGCCACGACAAGCGGTGTGAGCATCAAGCAAATCGTGTCGTTCACCAGCAGGGCAGAGAGAATTCCCGAAGTGAGCGTGACGTACAGCAAAAGACGCGCAGGAGTTCGCGAGAAATTCAGCACCAGTTCCGCGGCCCATTCGAAAAAATGCGCGAGATAAAGATAGGCCGAGATGAGCATCATGCCGAGCAGCAATACCAGCGTGTCGTAGTTGATGGCGCGATATGCGCGCTCCGGTGTCATTACACCGGTCGCAATCATTAGCACCGCACCTAACATGGCGGCAGCTGGGCGATTCAAGGGCAGAATCTTGAGTTGGCGGCCGCTGATGAGAACATAGGTGATTGCGAAGATCGCGCTTGCGACAAGCTCTTGCTGCCAGTGGTTCACACGCGTCGATAAAGGATGAGAAGCCCCTTTTCAACGCCGTCTGTGTTGGTTTGCTTTCACTGCTTTCAATTGAACGTTGAACGTTTCTCTGCGATAACCTTTCGCATCGAGCTATGAGAAGCATGACTGGATACGGCCGGGCTGAGGTGGTCCACGCCGGGAGAAAATTCAGCGTCGAGCTCAATTCGGTGAACCGAAAGCAAAGTGATATCGTGATAAATCTGCCCCGAGACCTGGCCGAACTGGAGCCGCGCATTCGCCAGACGATCAATGAACACATCTCGCGCGGCCGAACCAATGCCACGGTCGCTCTTCATAGCGGCCCCAATGGCACTCGCAATCTGGCGCTCGATACAGAGTTGGCCCGCTCTTATCACGAAGCGATGCGTGCATTGCAAAAGGAGTTGAATGTCCCGGGGGAAATCCCGATCAGCACAATCCTGCAAGCCCCGGGAGTGATGCGCTTTCCTGAACAGGCGCTCGACGCGGAAGAAGCATGGCCGGCCATCGATCGTGCCCTGCGCGGCGCGCTCGCCGATTTAATCAAAATGCGCGAACGCGAGGGAAAACACCTGGCCAAGGATTTGATCCATCGGTTGAAGGCAATTCGCAAAAAACTCAAGGAGATCCGCACGTTTCATCCCGATGTGGTTAAGAGGTATCGTGCCGTCCTGATCGATCGCATCCAGAAAGCCGGCCTGCCGATTGCCAGTGACGATGAACGTTTGTTGAAGGAGATCTCCTTTTTTGCTGATCGCGCAGATGTGTCTGAGGAACTAACACGGCTGGAAAGTCATCTCACCCAATTTGCACATCATCTGCGCACCAAGGAACCGGTCGGGCGCACACTGGAATTCATCACCCAGGAAATGTTTCGGGAGCTCAACACGCTCGGCGCAAAAGCAAATGATTCGGAAATCTCCCAGCGTGTCATCGCCTGCAAGGCGGAACTGGAGAAGATTCGCGAGCAATCCCAAAATCTTGAGTAAAAAATTCAGCCGACGCGGAATTCTCTTTGTGGTTTCTGCTCCATCGGGCGCGGGCAAGACCACACTCGTCGAAAGGATTCGTCAAACCCCCAATCTTTTTTATTCGGTCTCTTGCACGACCCGACTGCCGCGCGCCGGCGAAATCGACGGCCAGGACTATCAATTTCTTTCCGATACAGATTTTCGCGAGCGAGCTGATAAGGGAGATTTTCTGGAGCACGCGCAGGTGCATGGCGATCGTTACGGCACTCTACGCGAACCGGTCGTGATAAACTTAAGAAGCGGAAAGGATGTTTTGATCGATATCGATACGCAAGGCGCTGCGGTTATTCGCAACGGCGGCGATTCGCTTATCCGAGATGCTTTGGCCGATGTTTTCATCATGCCTCCTGATCTAGAGGAATTGCGGAAACGATTGTTAAAACGCGGAACGGAAACCGCCGAGCAAATCGATTCACGCCTGGCCACCGCCGCTCGGGAAATGGAACATTGGCGCGAGTATCGCTATACTATTATCAGTGGATCAGTGGAGGAAGATTTGCAGAAGTTCCGGCAAATCATGGAGGCAGAAAGTTATTTGAGCCGACGTTTGGTCCAGAAATGATTGCAGAAGGCAGAGACTCGAAAAGGAAGCGTGACAAAGCGAGCGCACGAAAAGTTGTGCGCATTCGACCGGGCACGAAATCGGTCGTGCTCGGCGTAACGGGATCGATTGCTGCGTACAAGTCGGCTGAGCTCGCGAGTTTGCTGGTCAAACAAGGCCACGAAGTTTTTGTCGTCATGACACAGGACGCGACTGAATTTATTTCTCCGCTCACTTTGCAGACGCTTTCAAAAAATCCCGTGACGACCAGCTTCTTTGACGAAAAGGAAAGTTGGCGGCCCGGGCATATCGAGCTCGCAGATCGCGCGAACCTGTTGCTGATCGCGCCGGCGACAGCGCACGTCATCGCCGAACTCGCGCATGGATTGGCTCATCATCCGCTTGCGGCCATCGCGCTCGCAACGCGCGCTCCGATTCTGCTCGCGCCGGCCATGAATGGAAAAATGTGGGAGCATCCTGCTACTGTCGAGAACGTGGAAAAATTGAAAGCGCGCGGCGTTGAATTCATCGGACCAGAAGAAGGAATGCTTGCGTGCGGGTACGAAGGCGTTGGCAGACTTTGGAAAGTGAACGACATCGCGTTCCGCGCGGAGTTTCTGCTTGCGCGCCAGGATAATTTGATCGCGTGAGATTCCTCATCACGGCCGGGCCCACGCGCGAGCCGATCGATCCGGTTCGTTACATTTCGAATCGGTCATCCGGGAAAATGGGCTACGCCCTCGCCGAAGCGGCGCTCGCTGAAGGGCATGATGTCACGTTGATTTCGGGACCGGTGAACCTCGAAGCGCCGCAGAACATAAAGTTAATTTCTGTTTCGACCAGCGACGAAATGTTCGAAGCGGTCCACCGGCATGCCGACCAGTGCGACATATGCGTCTCGTGCGCGGCCGTGGCGGATTACAAGCCGGCAAATGTTTCGTCGACAAAAATCAAAAAGCGCGGCGTGAAGTTTTCGCTCGAACTAATTCCCACGCGCGACATTCTCGATTCGTTAGGCCAGCGGCAGGACCGAGAATTTGTTCTCGTCGGTTTCGCTGCGGAAACAGATCACGTAGAAGAAAACGCCGCGAAGAAGCTGCGCGCAAAGAATTGCGACATCATGGTCGCGAACGATGTCAGCGCCGCAGATTCGGGAATGGAAAGCAACGTAAATGAAGTGACGATTTTGTTTCGAGATCGCGAAAAAAAGAAAATTTCGCGCGCACCAAAAAAAATTATCGCGCGCGAGCTCGTAAAAATATTTTTAAATTTCGCAACAAAAATGTTTGACAAAAAAAATGTGACGATTAACTGAACTCGATTAAGTGAAGTTATTCCCAACTCTTCACAGAGTTCCGCGCGTGTTGCGGATGAAAGGGGGGAATTAGTCGATGGCAAAGAAAAAGAAAGCAGCAAAGAAAAAATCAGCGAAGAAAAAGAGGCACTAACGCCCCACGCTTGATTAACGGCTCCGAATGCTTTCGGAGTCACAACCCTAACTTCAACCCGGGAGGAGAATTTGTTTTTCCTCCCGGTTTTTTTTGGGCCGCTTTGTCATTTCGAGCGTAGTCGAGGAATCTCTGATTGTGATTCAGAAAAGAAAATCGAGATGTCTCGACTTCGCTCGACATGACAAAGGCCAAACAGGCTTTTGTTGTTGAGAAGTTGAGAGGTTGAGCCGCTGAGCGGAAACGCTATTCTGAATCGACTCAACCTTCTCAACATTCAACGGGTCAACTTTGCGATGAAGCATTATCTCGATGCGGCTGAAAAGGCCGCGCGCGCAGCTGGAAAGTTGCTTCGCAAAAATTTTACACGGCCGCAGCGGGTGAATGCTGTCGCAGCTCACGATATCAAGCTGGAGATCGATGTTCAGGCACAGGAATTGATTACCAAGCTGCTTCTCAAAGAATTTCCAAAACACGCGCTTTACGGCGAAGAAGGAGTCGTAGGTGATCAAGGCAGCGAGCACCAATGGATCGTCGATCCACTTGATGGCACCGTGAATTATTTCTACGGCATTCCGCACTTTTGCGTCTCGATCGCGCTTCGCCTCCGCAATGAGGTCATGGTTGGTGTTATCTATGACCCCATTCGCCGGGAGATGTGGAAAGGACAAAAAGGTGAGACCCCAAAATTAAATGGCGCTCCCTTCCACGTGAGCGATCGGGCAGATCTAGCTGAATCCGTCGTCTCTATCGGGCTCGCGAAGACCGCCGAGACGATCAACACAAACTTTCCATTGCTCCAGCAAATGATCCATCGCGTGCGCAAATGCCGAGTACTCGGCAGCGCTGCGCTCGACCTGGCTTACGTCGCTTGCGGACGACTCGACGCTTACATCGAGCAGGGAATCAGCCTGTGGGACATCGCAGCCGGCTGGCTCCTGGTTGAAAACGCCGGCGGAACTGTCGATCTTCGCCCGCGCGAGGACATGAAAGATAAATACAGCATCATT
>JBKPGQ010000258.1:0-5097 GCA_046729455.1 Verrucomicrobiota bacterium | reverse complement strand
TTTTTGCAGCGTAGCGCTGTAGCTTTAAACTGAATGTTTCGATTTTTCATAATATTGATTTCCTTTTCTTTCTTGTTTTGGCCTTCTTTGACTTCTCGTTATGGGAGGTCACTTCTGGCGTTTTCATCGCTTGGTTTGGTTTGTTGGTGTTTGTTGGTTTAGGTGCTTTAACTGACGACTTCAGGTCTTGGGTGAATTCGCGCGATGCTGGGGGCGCTCTTATCCGCCTCCGCGGTTCGCCACTCCGAAGAACGTCAGCGAGTTGAAGGGGTTCTGATCCGGGCAGCTGACGCCGAATTCGACATGCCAGGAGAACCTGGTCGGAGTTACACTCGTATCGAGTGTTGCCGTCGCGAAGCCTCCGAACGCCGAGAACACATAGACACCGTCGGAGAACGAGATCAGCATCAACGCGTTGTTCCCGAACGCCACGTCATGGCGACCGTCAACGAAGACGTCGAGGGTGAGCTGAGCCGGCGTTTGTGGATCGATGATCAGGTTCCACGTGCCGGTGACAGTGGGCCTGAAATCGGGATTTTCTTCGCCGTTACAGTAGAACGCGCTTCCAGTGAGCGTGCCATGGTAGGTCTGTCCGGGCGCAGCCGGCGACGAACTCGCTGAGGTCACGAGGATGGAGAGTGCGGCGACGATGCAAGTCAGGATATTTCTTCTGTTTTTCATAATCATTTTTCTTTCTTGTTTTGGGTTTGTGGCCGTCGTTCTGGGTAATCCGGAGACGCGGACCGTTTCCCATTCCTTCCCGAAACCTTGCGCCGCGTTGCAAAGAAAGTTTGAAGCTGATGCTGCGTATCGCGCCGGCCGCCGCTATGTATTCGGCTTAGCCAGCCGAGAACGAATCACTCCCCAATGGCACTGTCTTAGGTTCTGCTCCTGCGATGCGACGCCGCGTGCCGAATCGGGAAGCGGCAGGTCTCTTCGTCGATCTAGCGCATCGCAACTAGACGAACGCTAGCTGCGATGCGCAGATCAGGCGCACAATCTCTAGTGCGGCTTCGAGCCGACGCTTGATACGGTCCCTTCCCAAGGGGCGACAAAGGAGGGCGGAATCGTGGTGAAGTCCACTTGCCCACCCAGCTCAAAATGGCCGGTGGCGTTGGCGAAGCGCCCTGTGCCGCCTGTCACCTCCGCGGTTTCATTGTTGTCGTACACTCCCGGCGTTTCCGTCGGGCACAGGTACCCCTCAAAAGTGCCGGAGATTTCGTCGCCGTTGGCCGCAAACCAGTCAAAGGTGCCTGTGTAGGGAATATTATTTTCACAAAGATCCGGGTCGGGTTCGCAGGGGCGGATGAAGAATTCCGCGCTCCCGGTGAAGGCTCCCAATTGGTTCGCGTGTCCGAAGTTGATTACGTGTATTGAAGGCTCGCACTCCGTACCGGACTGAGACTCATTGAACCCCGCGACAGTGCCATTGAAGGGCACCGTATCGCCGGCTTGTGCCGGAGTGGTTGCCGAGGTAAACACTGCCGCAAAGCAGGCGAGCAGCAGCGGGATCAGAACCCCTGCTGTTGGTTTGAACTGAATGTTTCGATTTTTCATAATTTGATTTTCCTTTTTTTGTTTTGGGTTTCAATGACTTCCCGTCATGGGAGGTCACTGACGATGTTTTCTATCGCTTTCATGGTTGTGGTCTTCGCTCTGGGTAACCCGGAGACGCGGACCGTTTCCCATTCCTTCCCGAAACTTTGCGCCGCGTTGCAAAGAAAGTTTGGAACCGATGCTGCGTATCGCGCCGGCCATTGCTATGTGTTCGGCTTAGTCAGTCGAGAACGAATCACTACCAATGGCACTGTCTTGGGTTCTGCTCCGGCGATGCGACGCCGCTTGCCGAATCGGGAAGTGGCAGGTCTCTTCGGCGTCACGCATCGCACCTGAACGACGCCAGGTGCGATGCGGAGACCATCCTCGGGTCACGTCCTAATTGGCTACTCCGACGTAGGTCAGCGACTCGTAGCTGCGAAGGGTACAGTTGTCGTTGAATTCGACGTGCCACGAGAAAGTCGCGGGAGTCGTATTCGTATCGAGCGTTACCGTCACCTGAGATCCGAAGGTGTAAGTATAGACGCCGTCTTGAAGCGAGATCGGCGTCAACTCGATGTATGGAAACAGCAGGTAAGGGCTGCCGTTGTTGAAGACGACCATTGTGAGGTGGGCTGGCGGCGGGACCTGTGGTTGCGTCATCGTATCGATGTTCAGAACCCACGTGCCACCAACCGAGTACGCCGGCGGATTCAGGATCTGACCGTCACAGGAGATGAACTCGCCGTGCGTAAGCATGCCAGTGTAGTTTTGCGGCGGCCGGAGCGAGGGCGCGCCCGGCGACGAACTCGCTGAGGTCACGAGGATGGAGAGTACGGCGACGATGTAAGTCAGGATACTTTTTCTGTTTTTCATAATATGATTTTCTTTTCTTGTTTTTGGGTTTGTGGCCGTCGTTCTGGGTAATCCGGAGACGCAGACCATTTTCTATTCCTCCCCGAAAGTTTGCGCGCCGTTGCAAAAAAAGTGACGGAAGCCACAGCGCTCTGGGTGTCGCAGTGCGATGCAACGCCCCTACCGAGCGGGGCGGCTACAGCCGGGGGACCTATTTCGGTGCTAGCGAGGCGACGATTTTTTTGAAGCGCGGATCACCACGGAGCGAGTCCCAGTGGGGATGGAGTTTGAGTAAGCCGTAGCTGAGAGGGTTTGGAAACCGCTGAGCCATTTCGATCTGTTCGATGGCGAGGTCTTTCTCACCAGTCCAGGCGTAAATTTGCGCAAGATTGATGGCGTAGTCTACGGCGTCCATGGCGTCCTTGGTGATCGGTACCAGTTCGCATGCGCGCCGACCCTCGCGTAGCGCCTCTTCCTTCCGCCCGAGGCCAGCGTCAATCATACCCAAAAGGCTGAGAGCTTCAGGAAAATCGGGCCGCTTGTCCACCGCCTTTTCCACCTCGCTGCGCGCGGCGGTAAAGGCGGTTTGCGCCAGGCCTGAGTCTCCCTGCCAGCGAGCGACCACGCCCTCCCAGTAGGAGTAGGGGATGTTGACACCGTGAACTACGCCCTCGCGCGGATAGTTCCTTAGGATTCGAGTGGCGGCGGCGGCACTCCGTAGGCAGAGGGTGTAATTGGGGAAGTGCATCTGCATCGCGCGGTCTGCTCGGACTTTTTCAGCGATCAGCGTCCCCTGCATGGTCTGATAGGGCTTGATATCCGCCCGCCAATCGAGGGCAACTTTTGCCCGATCAAGGAGGGTGTCTGGGTCTCCCGGTGCGATCGTTAACGCGCGGTCATACGTTCGTAGCTCGTCTGCGTAGCGACGCTGGTAGTGGTACATCTCCATCAGATCCGCGAGACTGCCCAAGTTCCGCGGGTCGAGCTCGACGACGCGCTCCATGTTGCGCGTGGCTTCCTCCCAACGGCCTTCGCGGCGGTCGATGAAGGCGGTCCATTCAAAAACTTCGGCGTTGTTCGGCAGTGTGCGCGAGGCGATGGCTAGCTCGCTGCGAGCGCGTCCGTAGTCGCGGAAACAGTTGTAGTAATAAGCGGCTAGAGCGAGGTGGGGCTCCGCAGCATCTGGCTGAAGGCGCAGGGCAGCTTGAACGGCTGTCTTGGGCAAGATCACGGCGAGTTGGAGTGTGGTCGTCGCCCTGAACATAAAACCAACCGTGCGCCTTCGACAACAGGCACCAAGCGCGGACAAAATGCGGGTCACGAGTAACAGCTTCGTCAAGCAAGCGAACGGCCTGGGGTACACGTGCACTACTAGGTAATATCGACATCCCGCTTCCGGTATCGACGCCAACGAGCGCATGTGCGCGAAGGTAGAGCTCGTAGGCGACAAAATCCGTTGTGGGCGGTTTCTCCATGGCGCCCTTTTCTTGGAGCGAGAGCTCGGCCTGGAGTTGCTGCGCGATTGTTTTGGCGATCTCACTTTGAATGGCGAACACGTCCGCCAGCTCGCGATCGTAGGTTTGCGCCCAGAGATGCGCATCGGTCCGCGCGTCGATCAATTGCGCGCGGACGCGGACACGGTTGCCAGCGCGTTGCACGCTGCCTTCAAGCACATGGGCGACGCCGAGTTGCTGGCCGATCTCGCGCAGATTGCGTTCGCCTCCGGGTTTGTATTGCATGATCGAAGTGCGACTGATCACTTTCAGGTCCGCGATCTTCGCGAGGTCGGTTAGGATTTCGTCTTGGACGCCCACCGCGAAGTTGGCGTTGGCTTGATCGTCGCTGAGATCGTCGAATGGAAGCACCGCGATGCTTTTCTCGGAAACATTCGCAGGCGCCGCGTTCTGGGACATGGCTCGATTGTGCCACCGAGCGGACAGCACGAAGGCCGCAGCGGCGAACCCGATCACACCGGCCGCAAGAGCCAATCGGCGCGCCGCTTTCCAGCGATCGAAGATCTGTGCCCGGCAATCTTGCAATTGCGCCGTGAGTGCACGGATACCCGGGCGCGCGGCTGGTTCGGGGGCAAGCATCGACACCAGCAGCGACACAAGCCGGCTTGGAACGCGTGCTGCCTTCAGCTGTTCGATCGGCAGAGCTTGCGAGTGCTGACTCGCGCGAATCTGTTCGATTGTCGCGCCTTGGAAAGGCCTGTGGCCGGTGAGCAGATACCAGAGAGTTGCGCCTAACGAATAGATGTCCGAGCGAACTTCGACCCGCGCATCAGTGAATTGCTCCGGACTGGCGAAAGCCGGCGTGCCGACAAATCCTCCGTGGGTTAGGCCCATCGCATCCGGCTTTTCGACAAGTGCTTTCGCCACGCCGAAATCGATCACCTTTACGACGGTGTCGGCTTTTTCGGCTTTGCTGGGACTCGAATCCTTCGCATCCGGCGCGGCGGCGACGAACATCAGATTCGCCGGCTTCAAATCTCGGTGCACAAGGCCTTGCTTTTCCGCTGCGGCCAGCGCGCTCGTGACTTGCAAGGCGATATCGATGGTCGTGAGCGCGTCGAGCGGCCCGGTCCGGCGAACACGCATCTCCAGCGTTTCGCCTTCCACCAGTTCCATGGCGCAGAAGCACTGCCCGTTCTCTTCGCGGATACCGAAATGGTAAACGGTCGCGACATTTGGATGCCGCAAAGAT
>JBKPGQ010000257.1:0-14655 GCA_046729455.1 Verrucomicrobiota bacterium | reverse complement strand
CCGTAGTGAAGACAATCGGCGACGCGGTGATGGCGACATTCCCGACGCCAGACCGAGCAATGGCGGCGGCGCTAAAGATGCGAGAAGCATTGAAGGAGTTGAAAGGCGACTTGCTGCTGAAGATCGGCATCCACGAGGGGCCTTGTCTGGCCGTGTCGCTAAACGACCGGCAGGACTACTTCGGACGGACCGTAAACATCGCAGCTCGCGTCCAAGGACTCGCGACGTCGCGCTCCATCTTCGCAACCAGACGGGTCGTTACTGACAGCGAAGCCTCGAAGCTGTTGCAATCAAACGGCATCGCCGCGACTCCGGAGAAGCGCTCACTCCGCGGCATTGCGAAGCAGGTTGAGATTTTCGAAATACCCTGAGGGGCCCGGCTTGGACACGTTTCGGTTAGTCGAAGTCTGATTGAGAGGAACGCATAACGATACGAATTAACAACAATGTCTGACCGAGGCTGCTCTCATCTCGAGACGATCGAGTCCATCAAACAACCACAGCGCCGCGAATGCGAGGAATGCGTGAAGACCGGCTCGCGCTGGGTTCATCTGCGAACGTGCCAGACATGCGGCGTGACGCTCTGCTGCGATAGTTCGCCGAACCGGCATGCGAGTAAACACGCGCACACCAGCGGACATCCGGTAATCGCCTCTGCTCAACCCAGCGAACGCTGGTTGTACTGCTATCCTGACGACGCCTTTGCGGAATATTAGGCACTGACGTGTTCCTGGTCCGAGTCTGGCTATAAAAAACCGCACAACAGCGACGGATCGATGATCATCGCCCGTTTCAAAACCGCCATTGAATTATCATTGCGCTGCGCGATGAATCTACATTTGCTTTTATGAGCGGCTTCTTCGAAGAAGTGCAGCGGCGAAAAGTTTATCGCGTTG
Organism: Verrucomicrobiota bacterium; assembly: GCA_046729455.1. Classification (GTDB taxonomy): domain Bacteria; phylum Verrucomicrobiota; class Verrucomicrobiia; order Chthoniobacterales; family UBA10450; genus Udaeobacter. Next base: position 13,759 of record JBKPGQ010000257.1, on the reverse strand, counting down.
CGGCCGCGTACATCATTGCCGCGGGATTTATCATCCAAATCGGGTCCGCCGTTTTTCCGGCATGGGAACTGCCGAACTGGACATTGCGCCTTGTGATCGTGCTCCTGTTGATCGGATTTCCCATCGCATTGATTCTGGCGTGGGCCTACGACGTCACGCCGCAAGGTATCCGGGTAACTCCGTCGTCAACCGCGCCCGGATCGCACCGTCGCCGCAATCTGATAATGCTGATCGCGACCGGACTAATTATCTCAGCTGGAGCGGGCTTCTTTCTGTTGCCCCGGGTGTCAGCGCGCAAAGTTGACAAATCGATCGCCGTCCTGCCGTTCCAAAATCTGAGCGATGAAAAGGAAAACGCATACTTTGCCGATGGAATGCAAGACGATATCCTGACGAATCTATCGAAAATCGGTGATTTGAAAGTTATCTCGCGAATGTCAGTCATGTCTTATCGGGGAGACGGGGCACGCAACGCCCGCGAAATCGGAAAGGCGCTCGGCGTAGGGACGCTTCTGGAAGGCAGTGTTCGACGGATGGGCAATCGTGTCCGCGTTAACGTCCAGTTGATCAACGCGAACAACGATGAGCACATTTGGGCCGAAGATTACGACCGTGAGTTAACCGACGTCTTTGCGATCCAAACCGATCTTGCACAAAAAATTGCCTCGGCCCTACAAGCGAAATTTTCTCCGAATGAAAAGGCACGGCTTGATCGCCGACCAACAAAAGATTCAGACGCTTACCTGCTCTATGTGCAGGCCCATGACTACGCCAACCGGCCGGATCGTTTCCGCGAGACTTCGTTAAAGGCCGAGGAGCTTTTCGAACGAGCGATCAAACTCGACCCAAACTTTGCTCTCGCTTTTGCCGGTCTCTCGGAAGTGGAGAGCTGGATCTATCACGAAGACGAGCCGACAGCGGCACGTCGAGAAAAGGGGCGTCTTAATGCCAATGAGTCGCTGCGATTGCAACCGGATCTTCCGGAAGGACATCTCGCGCTAGGTTTTTCGTATTATTACGGTGATCGCGATTACGAGCGAGCACTCGCAGAGTTTGAGATAGCGAAGCGTGACTTACCAAACGAAGCCGAAGCCTACTCGGCGATCGCTGCCATTCAGCGACGCCAGGGCAAATGGGCTGAATCAACCGCGAATTTCGAAAAGTCCGCCTCTCTCGATCCAAAGAACGCAAACACTCTTTTTAACCTAGCTCTCAACTACATAGCTCAGCGCGATTTCGAGACTGCTGATAAGACTTTTGATCGGGCTCTTGTCGCGGAGCCACGATCGTTCGGTTCGCGCGGAATGAAAGCTGCCTTGGCGATCATATGGAAAGGCGACGTTGGCTTCGCCGAAAATCAATTGTCCTTGGTCCCTCCGGAATACGATCCAGACGGATATGTTACGTCAGCGCGAGTTTGGGTTCTTACGCTGCAGCGGAAGTTCGCTGATGCACTTCAGGTGGCACAGCAATTTCGCGGAGAAACATTGAAGTACCCAGATTTCGGCCTTTGCCCAAAAGCTCTCCTGGAAGGGAGATTATACCTGTATCAAGACGATAAAATGAAGGCGCAAGCAGCTTTCGAGCAGGCTAGAACTGTTGCGGAGCAACTCGTACGTGACGCGCCTGGCGATCCAGGTCGTCACGCGCAGCTCGGCGCTGTTCTTGCGGGCTTGGGCCAAAAAGAAGACGCGGTCAACGAGGGTAAGAAAGCGGTCGAATTATTGCCCGAATCTGAAGATGCCGTCGATGGGCCCAAAGCAACCGCTGCGCTTGCCGAGATCTACTCTTGGGTTGGGGAACACGACGAAGCATTTCGCCTCCTCGATCATTTACTCACCGTGCCAAACGGCTTCACTGTACCAACACTCAGACTCGATCCCGTCTGGGACCCATTGCGCAAAGATCCTCGCTTCCAAGCGCTGATCGACAAGTACGCGGCCAAGGGTTAAGCGAGGTTAAGACCAGAAATGAAAAGGGCCCACGGACTCAGTATACCGCAGACGCTGGAAGAGGTGTGCGATCCACGGCGGGTCGCCCTGCTCGTTTACGATATGCAGGTTGGAATCTTAAGCCAGATTAAGAATGGCGATGAGATAACGCGGCAGGTTCTCAAAGTCCTCACAGGTGCACGGAACGCTGGCGTGCGCGTGTTCTTTTCGAGACATCTTTCGCTGCCAAAAGAACTCATGGGCATTTTTCAGTTCCGTATGGCCATGGCTTGGCAACACGTGGATTCGCCTGACCAAGTGAATCCGTGGTTTTTGCGCGATGCTCCCGGCTTTCAGATTACGCCGGAGCTATCGCCGCTTCCCTCTGAAGGGGTCTTCGACAAGTTGACGATGTCGGCCTTCGAAGGCACGTGGCTCGATTTCGCCTTGCGAGATTGCGGCGTCAATGCCCTTATCATCGTCGGCGTAGCCACTGAAATCGGGATCGAACCAACGGCACGCCATGGAGCCGACCTCGGTTATATTCCCGTGCTCGTCACTGACGCCTGCGGCGCCGGGAGTGAAGAAGCCGCCAGGCGGTCGATTGAAAGCTTAAAATTTGCAGGCGACGCACTGTTTACGAATACCGCGACGATCTGTGACGTCCTCCGAAAGCGATCCGGCGATCGCAACGCGTGATTCTCAATCGACGCGCGGCAAGAATTCTTCGCGGACGATCTTTCCGTTCTTAACAGTATAAACGCCGACCTCAGACAATTTCCTCCGCTGCTTCGAATTCTTGTCGGTAACATCCGCATCGTATTGCACGACGAATCGATCGTGCGCCACGAATGGACCATTGGCGTTGAAGCTATGGACTTCCGTTGCATTGACCCACCAATCGACTTTGCCGCGAACACCTTGTTTGCCGCGCGTTTCGGGCGAGCCACTGCCCATGCTGAACGCTTCCACGCTGACGATGTCGTCATCGTAGAGTGTGTCGAGCGCTTCGTACCACGCCTGTTTTCGTGTTAGCTCCACTACTTTTTTGGCAATTTCCTCAGTACTCATTTTTCCTCCCTGATTTTTTTGTCGACGGTTACCTGCTGAGAAATTTCTCCAGCTTATCGAGCACGCTGTTCCAGCCCTGTTTGTGATCGTCGCGTGATGCTTCATTTGGAAGTTTTTCGTGGGTCAGCCGGAGGTCCGTACCACCCTCGCGATCGAAGAATTCGACCGTGACGATACTGCTATGGTTTTTCCAATCTTCGTTCTCTTCCAACTTCCAGGTAAACACGATCTTTTTACCAGGCTGTAGCTCGCGGTATTCGCCGGATATGGTCACCTCTTTACCTTCCGGGTCCGTGCAGTCCCAACGGAACTGGCCCCCTGCCCGCACGTCGGCGATCAAATCACGAGTCTTAACATTTTCCGGGCCAAACCAATTCTTTAGCTGTGCGGGATCGGTCCAAGCAGCGTAAACCCGATCCCGTGGCGCTTTGATGAAACGTCTTATTTCCAATGAGAGCTTTTCCGCTTCAGCCATAGGTTCTCGTTTGTCTATAAGAATTTGTGTTATCTAGCGTCGGCCGGAACTGCGCGATCATGTGGCGTCGCCGCCCGCTTGCCCGGCTGCGCGGCCCCGGCGGACCTGTTCGAGAACCTTGGCGGAGGCTTGGTCATTGCCGTACTCGTCGTGCCAATTCCACCACTCGTACGGCGGCGTCTGAGGGTAGCCCTTCGGTGAATCCTCCCACTCCTCCTGACGCCCGAGGGCAGTGATATCGAGGTAGTTCCAGGTGTTCCCCATCTGCTCGTCACCGCGGTTGTTGATGAAGTAGGTGCGGAACACGCGGTCGCCGTCGCGTATGAACGCGTTCGTACCGTGCCACTCGTCTACGCCGAAGTCTTTGTCGAAGTCGTCCGTGATGGTGTACCAAGGAATAAACTGCCAGCCCATTCGTGCTTTCACACGCTCGATGTCCGCTTGCGGCGCGCGAGAGGCGAACGCGAGTGTGGTATCGCGGGCGTTCAGATGAGCGGGGTGAGCGACCTCGTCGGCCACCATTGAGCAGCCTACGCATGCATGTTCAGGCCAGCCGACCACGCCCGGCTCGAAGAAGGCCCGGTAGACGATCAGCTGACGGCGACTGTCGAACAGATCGAGCAGACTAGCCTTCCCCTTGGGCCCGTCGAAGTTGTACTCTTTCTCCACGGCCACCCATGGCATCCGCCGACGCTCGGCGGCCAGCGCATCACGGGCGCGGGTCAACTCTTTCTCTTTTACAAGCAGTTTCTGGCGCGCAGCCTCCCACTCTTTCGGCGACACGATTTTTGGCGGCTTTACCTGGTTCTTTTTCTTTTCGACTTCTTTGGTTTTCATTTTGGTTGTTCTCTGTCTCTACCTGTTTGTTGCTCCTGTAAAAACTCCTAAACACGAAAGTGGCCAGTCCTCCGCCAGACGTCGCGCCGACGGCCATGAGAGTAATGTTAGCGATGCATGCGGGACACACTTCGATTCTCCATTCACTTCGTTTTCCGTTTTTCTGATGGCCGGTTCTCTTTTTCTAAATATTCGGCCAGGCGATCGAGCGATCCCTGCCAGAACTTGCGATACGCTTCCACCCACAGGGCGGCCTGCCGGAGCGGCTTGGCATCGAGTCGCATTTCGTGAATCCGTCCATGGCGCCGGCGCCGAAGCAGCCCGGCCTTCTCGAGCACGCGCAGATGTTTCGAGACAGCCGGAAGCGACATAGCGTGAGGCTTCGCCAGGTGCGTCAAGCATTTATCGCCCCGCGCGAGATGGGACAGGATAGGCCGCCGGGTGGGATCAGCCAAGGCGGCGAACGTGCGATTCAAGGTTCTCGATGAATATTTAACCATCTGGTTAAGTGATAAGATCGATCCGACTGAAGCGCAAATGAAAAATTCAATGTTCGCTTGAAGCTGTTAAGACCGGAACGCACACTGCTCTTTGCGGCGACAGCTGGCCATCAGAGACCGCAATCATGCTTACATCTATCCATGAACCCTGTGACGAGAGTGTAATTCGCTCGCGTCTCGCAAGCGCGCCGTGTTCGAAAATTGCCGGGCGCTGGGTGCTAGTGGCCACAACCCTCGCCTCGAGTATGGCCTTTATCGACAGCACGGTTGTGAACGTGGCGTTGCCGGCGCTGCAAACAAACCTGAACGCCACGATCGTGGACGTGCAATGGGTCATCGAGGCTTACTCGCTTTTGCTTTCCGCGCTTTTGCTCGTAGGCGGATCTCTCGGAGATCACTACGGACGGCGCCGCGTCTTCCTGATCGGTATTGCTCTCTTCGCTGTGGCGTCTACGTGGTGTGGCCTCGCTCCCGACGTACATCAACTGATTGTCGCACGGGCAGCACAAGGACTCGGCGCGGCCCTCCTCGTGCCCGGTAGCCTAGCGATCATCAGCAGTTCGTTTCCGGAAAACGAACGGGGACGCGCGATTGGCACCTGGTCGGGTTTCAGTGCGATTACGACCGCTATTGGGCCAGTGATCGGCGGCTGGCTAATCGAACATCTTTCCTGGCGCGCCATATTCTTCATCAATGTTCCAATCGCGCTTTTAATAATCTTCATATCACTGCGGCGTGTTCCAGAGAGCTCCGACAAGGAGAGTAAGAGACTGGATTGGTTAGGCGCAATTTTGGTAACGTTCGGCCTGGGCGCATTAGTTTACGGACTGATCGAATCGTCGCGGCTTGGCCTCGGCCATCGATCAGTGGTCGCAGCGCTCATTGCAGCGGCCGCACTCCTCGCCCTTTTCCTAATTATCGAGGCGAGGGTTTCTAATCCAATGCTGCCGGTCGCTCTATTCCGGTCGCGAACGTTTACCGGAGCGAACCTGCTGACGTTTTTACTTTACGGTGCGCTCGGCGGCAGCCTGTTCTTCTTTCCGCTCAATCTGATTCAAGTCCAGCATTACTCGGCCACCGCAGCTGGTGCAGCTTTCCTCCCGTTTATCTTGATCATCTTTCTTCTTTCTCGCTGGGCGGGCGGGCTCGTCGAAAGATACGGATCCAAAATCCCGCTGGTTATCGGCCCGTTAATTGCAGCTGTCGGCTTCGCGCTTTTCATGTTGCCCGGTTTGAACGCCGGTTACTGGCAAGCTTTTTTCCCTGCCGTTGTCGTGCTTGGCACAGGCATGGCCGTAAGCGTCGCGCCTCTCACCACCACTGTGATGAATTCAGTCGCACAGAATCGCGTCGGCACTGCGTCCGGCGTGAACAACGCGGTTGCGAGAGGAGCTGGACTGCTCGCGATTGCCGTCCTTGGAATCGTCATGCTTCACTCGTTCAATCATGCGCTCGATCGGCGATTAGCCAACGAGAACGTGCCGCCTGTGGTGTGGCAATCGTTACAAACTCAGCGTAGCAAGCTCGCAGCGGCCTCTCTCCCTGAAGAGTTCGACCAGATGACTCAACAAATCGTTGGACAAACAATCGGCGAATCTTTCGTGCATGCCTTCAGGCTAATCATGGCGATTGGAGCGACGCTGGCTGCGGTGAGTGCGATCGTTGCGTGGCTCCTCATTGGCACAAAAGGGCGAAAAGAGTGTTGACGCCCGCGAGATTTAAACGCGGTTAAGAGCGTCTATGATGAGATTGCCCCGATGAGTTCACCTCCCCTCGCCCGATGGATTCCTACTCTCACCTGGCTACGCGCTTATAATCGGAGTTGGCTGCGCGGTGATGTGCTCGCTGGCATCATACTTGCCGCATATCTGCTTCCTGCGGCTTTGGGCGATGCCTCGCTTGCGAACCTGCGGCCGGAAGCGGGCCTTTACGCATGCTTGTTTGGCGGCCTGATCTTCTGGATCTTTTGCGGTTCGCGCTACACCGTCGTCTCAGTTACGTCCGCTATCTCGCTCGTTATCGGCGCGTCGCTTGGCGAAATTGCCGGCGGCAATACGGCGCGCTTTGGCACGCTGGCAGCCGCCACGGCGTTGTTGGTCTCGCTCATCGCCTTCGTTGCATGCCTCGCGAAAGCGGGAGTCCTGGTGCATTTCATCTCAGAGAGTGTCATGACCGGATTCAAATGCGGCGTGGCGCTGTTCCTCGCCAGCACGCAATTGCCAAAGCTTTTCGGATTTCATGGCGCTCATGAAAGTTTTTGGGGAAACACCGGTTTCTTCCTTAAACACCTCAACGAGACGAATACGGCGTCATTGTTAGTCGGAGGCATTGCGCTCGCGCTGCTCATCCTCGGAAAAATTTTTCTGAAACACAAACCGGTCGCGCTTTTCGTTGTAATCGGAGGCATAATTGCTGCATCAACGCTTTCATTGGAAACGCGTGGCGTGAAACTAATTGGCGCCGTGCCCCAGGGGATACCTCCGCTGAAAGTTCCTGCGCTTTACTGGCGTGACCTGAACGATTTGCTTCCACTAGCGCTGGCTTGCTTTCTTCTCGGCGCGGTCGAAACGGCCGCGATCGGCCGAATGTTCACCGCGAAGCACGGCGGACGATTCGACGCCAATCAGGAAAATCTGGCGCTCGCTGCATCGAACCTGGTTGCTGGGCTTGGTGGCGGCTTTCCAGTCAGCGGCGGCACATCGCAGTCGCTCGTCAATGAAGAGGGCGGTGCGAAGACACCGCTCTCCACCGCCCTCGCTGCGGTTTTTATCCTGGTGGTCGTGCTCTTTTTCTCCCATCTATTGAGCGCGTTGCCTCAACCGGTGCTCGCCGCCGTGGTTTTGGTGGCGATCGCGGGTTTGCTCAACCTTTCAACTTTGAAAGAACTTTGGCTTAACGATCGTTCTGAGTTTGTCGTGGCGACGGCCGCTTTCGCCGGGGTGCTCACCTTTGGTTTGCTCCGTGGTGTAATGCTGGGTGCTTTGATTTCGCTTGTGCAATTGGTACGCGTTTCGTCTCGTCCCCACGTCGCCCTTCTGGGAAGAATTCCCGGCACGCGCCGTTTCTCGGATCGCGACCGGCATGAAGACAACGAACTAATTCCAAACGTAATGATTTTCCGGCCTGAATCGGCGCTGATTTATTTTAACATCGACAATGTATGCGAGGCGATCCTGGCCCGCGTTCGTTTCGAGACGACACCGCCAAAGCTGATAGTATTCGATCTCTCAGCTGCACCGCTCGTGGACATGCAGAGTGCGCACACGCTTGCCGGGATGGCGGATGAACTCACCGCCATGAGTATTCAATTCCATGCTGTTGAACCGCGCTCCTCGGTCCGCGATCGCCTCAGGCGCGAAGGCATTGATACCAAATTGGGCGGTATAGACCGCTTCACGACGGTGGCCGATGTGATTGACCACTTTCTCGGCGCGTCCGCGTCTTAGCAGGCCCAGTTATACCTTCGCTCTAGGTGCGCGCCGGCAGTGACGACTATCCGGCTATATGCTCGCCAGGCATATCAAACCAAAAAAGATAGTCTTTCACAGCCGACCACTGCCGCACGAAACTTGTCGTATGAACCGGGTGCAACATCTCAAAACCAAGAAAGGATTCCTCGTCTTTTCAGACAGCGGTTTCATGACGTATCAACCTCAAACGTAATCAACGGGAGTAACCACTTATGCCATTCGATGAATTTGTAGATATGGAAACTCTGAGTGAAGAGCGGCGCAGAGCCGTCCAGGAATCGTTGCAAAGCATGAGCGTCGCTGAGCTGCGCAAGGTTGTTAAAGAGCTCTCTGACTTTGAAGGCGATCCATGGCAGGAGAATTTCGTCAGCGTGATCGAGGCGCATCCAGAGGCAACCTTTTATCGTGCAGTCACGCAGGAAGGGGCAATCATACTCTACTGTCCTGGTGAAGATACGGGTGTCTGGTTCCTGCCCGGCAGCGGGATGGGTCCACTGCCAGAGCAGGCGAAACGCCATATGAAAGAAGCCATCGCAGCGCCTACTTCTGGGAGAAAACACGTACGACCTTAATTCGATATGCACGAAGCGAGGAGGCTTCGAATAAAATGAATGTCCTGAGCAAAACACTGCGCATCGCTGCTGCCCTGCTGCTTGGAATTACCAGCGGTTGTTCCCGCAAGGCCGAGCAAGTCGCCCCACCCACGCCCGAAGTCCTAGTCACAACGGTCATGCCGAAGGATGTCCCCGTTTTGAAAGAAGCCGTCGCGACACTGGAGGGTTTCATTACCGCGAATATTAACGCGCAGGTGCAAGGGTACATTATCTCGCGCGACTACAAGGAAGGCAGCCTAGTTAAGAAAGGCGATCTTCTCTTTCAAATTGATCCCCGCCCCTTCGAAGCAACCCTGGATCAGGCGAAGGGAAACATGGCTGTCGCGCAATCGAACCAGACTAAGGCCGACGCCGATGTGAAGCGCGCGATAAAGTTGTTCCAGGAGAAAGTCATCAGCGATCAGGAACGCGATACCTACATCAATTCTGCCTCATCAACGAAGGCGAACGTGCAAGCCGCGGAAGCCGCGGTCAGACAAGCCGAGGTGAACCTTGGTTATACAAAGATCATCGCGCCGATCGATGGCATTGTGGGAATCGCTACCGCCCACGTAGGTGACCTCGTAGGACCCGGGACTGGACCACTAACAACCATTTCCCAAGTCGATCCGATCAAGACGGCTGTGAACGTTGGCGAGCAGTCGTTCACGGAATTCATCACTGATCATCCCGATCCAGATGAACGGGAACGTTACCTGCAAGGACTCGAATTCGACTTACGTCTCGCGGATGGAAACCCTTATCCGCACAAAGGAAAATTTTATGCAGAGGATCGGAACCTCGACACAAAGACCGGCTCCATTCGCATGGAGTTTACCTTTCCCAATCCGGGAAACCGTTTACGGCCGGGCCAATTTGGGAAGGTGCGGGCGGTGATCAAAGTTGCAAAAGGCGCTCTGGTCATTCCGGAACCAGCAGTGACTGAACTCCAGGGCAACCGGCTAGTCGCGGTGGTAGATAGCGAGAACAAAATAGCTATGCGCCCGGTGAAACTCGGTGAGCGCTCCGGCGGGATGTGGCAGGTAATCGACGGTGTGAAACCGGGCGAGAAAGTCGTTGTGCAGGGACTAATGAAGGTTCCTCCTGGTAGCACTGTTACAGTCAAAGACTGGACCCCACCGGCAGAAAAAGTAGGCTCCACAGACTCTCCTCCAGCCAAGGACCCTTAACGTATGTCCGAATTCTTCGTCAGGCGGCCGATTGTCGCGATTGTCATCGCAATCTTGATGGTGATTGTCGGCGCGATTTGCCTCCTGGGGCTACCGATCGCGCAGTATCCAAACATCGCACCGCCGGAGATTCAAATCCTGACTCACTACACCGGTGCAGACGCGTTGACGATTGAGCAATCGGTCGCCGCACCAATCGAGCAGAGGATGAGTGGCGTCGATAACATGAACTACATGTATTCGATCAATGCCAACAATGGCGACATGCGGATGATCGTGAATTTTGATGTCGCGACCGAACCGAACATCGATCAGATCTTGACTCAATTGCGCGTGAACCAAGCGCAATCGCAGTTGCCACAGGACGTCAACAACTTCGGCGTGACCACCTCGAAGTCGGCCGCTTCGCCGTTGATGGTCCTTGGACTTACTTCACCGAACAAAACCTACGACAACGTGTTTCTGGCTAATTACGCCTACATCAATCTCGTCGATGAGCTATTACGCCTTCCAGGCATTGGGATCGTGCAGGTATACGGAGCGGGTCAGTACGCGATGCGGCTTTGGGTAAAACCCGACCAACTGGCCAAGTTAGGCATCACGGTGCCCGAGATCATCGGTGCAGTTCAGAAACAGAATACCGTGAATCCAGCGGGCCAGATCGGCAGCAAACCCATGGAGAAACGTCAGAACTTTACCTATACCGTACGCGCCCAAGGCCGGTTAAGCACGCCGGAAGAGTTTGGGAACATTGTCATTCGAGCAAATGCAGACGGCTCGTTCGTGCGGGTGAAGGATGTGGCGCGGATCGAGCTGGGTGCACAGACTTACAACCTGGAAAGTCGGCTCAACGGGCAACCAGCTGCCGCGATAGGTCTTTACCAGCTGCCGGGTAGTAACGCCGTGCAAGCTTCGGACGCTGTTCGCGCATTCATGAAGGAAGCGAAGCAGCGCTTTCCCGCTGACATGGATTACGCTATCTCGCTCGACCAGACAGATTCCGTGCGCGAAGGGATGCGCGAGATTGTTAAGACATTGGTCGAAGCGATCCTATTTGTGGTGGTCGTTGTATTCATCTTTCTACAAGGTTGGCGCGCAACTCTGATCCCATTGTGCGCCGTGCCCGTTTCACTGATTGGAACCTTTGTATTCTTCCCCTTATTCGGATTCTCGATCAATACACTTTCGCTTTTTGGGTTAGTCCTGGCCATCGGTCTGGTGGTCGATGATGCCATTGTCGTAGTCGAAGCCGTCGAGCATCACATAGAAAATGGCATGGCGCCACGCGAAGCCACCTTGCTGGCAATGCGTCAGGTATCTGGACCGGTCATAGGTGTTGCCTGTGTGCTTGCTGCGGTCTTTATACCTACAGTGTTTCTTCCGGGAATCACCGGGAGATTATACCAGCAGTTTGCCATAACCATTGCAATTTCGGTTGCCATTTCCGCCTTCAATGCACTGTCGCTAAGTCCAGCCCTTTCCGCGTTGTTGCTTCGTCCGCGTAAGAAAGCCCGTGGACCGCTCGGCTGGTTTTTTCGCGGCTTTAATCGCGTCTTTAGCAGCGTAACTAATGGTTACGTCAGTTGGTCGCGCCATGCCATTCGAAAGAGTGCGCTCAGTCTTGGATTGCTCGTTCTCTTTTTTGTCGGCGCAGGGTGGTTCGGCGGTAAGCTACCGCGCAGCTTTCTTCCCGAAGAAGACCAGGGCTACGTTTATCTGGCCCTTCAATTACCGGACGCCGCTTCGCTCGACCGCACGGATGAGGCAGCGCGTAAAATCGAAGACGTTCTGAGTAAGATACCGGGCATCAAATACACTACGACTGTCGTCGGGTTTAGCCTTCTTAGCATCGTTCAGAACACTTACAGCGCGTTCTTCTTCGTTACCCTGGAGCCTTGGGAGGAGCGTAAAAAGCCGGAGGAACAATACGAGGCAATTAAGTTGCGGATAAACAAGGAGCTGGCCGGTCTTACCGAGGGGATTGCTTTTGCCTTTCCGCCGCCCGCTATTCCCGGCGTAGGCACCGCCGGCGGGTTTACGTTTCTTTTGCAAGATCGCGCCGGCAAAGACATCGGCTTTCTTGCGGAAAATTTAAACAAATTCATGACCGCAGCGCGAAAACGTCCGGAACTTGCGGGACTCTTCTCGACGTTTCTGCCTAACGTGCCGCAGCTTTTTGTGGACGTCGATCGCGACAAGGTGCTCAAGCAAGGGATCGACATAGGTGAGGTCTACCAAACACTACAGACCTTCATGGGCGGTTATTTTGTTAACTACTTCAACCGCTTCGGACGCACGTGGCAGACCTACATCGAAGCGGAAGGCGATTACCGCGACGACGCGAAGAATGTAGGTCAGTTTTATGTCCGCAATTCGAATGGTGATCCTGTGCCGCTCGACGCTATCTCCACGATCAGAAACATTAACGGACCCGAATTCACCTTGCGGTTTAACGAGTATCGCTCCGCCCAAATCAACGGTGTCCCCGCGCCCGGCTATAGCTCATCGCAGGCAATGAAGGCGTTGGAAGAGACTTTTCAGCAAACCATGCCAACTGAAATGAGCTTTAACTACATGGGCATGTCATTCCAGGAAAAGAAAGCAGAGAAAGGTGTTTCGCCGATCGCAGTGTTCGGCCTCTCGCTCATTTTTGTTTTCCTCATTCTGGCTGCCCTTTACGAAAGCTGGTCCTTGCCATTTAGCGTTCTGCTTAGCACGCCAGTCGCGGTGTTCGGCGCGTTCCTGACGCTTTTCCTGCGGCGCATGGAGAACGATGTTTATGTGCAGATAGGTCTTGTCATGCTCATCGGTCTGGCAGCCAAGAACGCGATCTTAATCGTCGAGTTTGCCAAGGCCGAATACGATAAGGGCAAACCGCTCATCGACGCTGCGCTGGAAGGTGCACGCCTCCGGCTGCGACCCATCCTTATGACTTCTTTTGCTTTCATCTGTGGCTGTCTGCCCTTGTGGTTCGCCAGTGGCTCCGGAGCTGTGGCGCGTCGCGTTCTCGGTTCAACAGTTATCGGCGGAATGCTCGCCGCCTCGGGCATCGCGATCTTTTTTATTCCGGTAACCTTCTACGTTGTGGAACGACTCTCTTCACGCGGGCGCGTCACCCCTCAAGCGCCACAGCCGGAACCACAGGCCGCTCCGGCCGCGGCACTGCCATCATGAGTGACTTTGACGATGGGTTTCGATTCCTATTCGCCACAATCAGAACTGATGCATTGCTCGAAGCACTCTCACGTCTACCTCACCCGGGAAATTTTATCGCAACAAGTTAGAAGCAGGAACAGTCAGGTCGTCCTCGTTGCCGCGCTAGCAACACTTGTTGGTTGCGCGCCGCTAGCGGAGGTTCGTGAGATCAATCCCAGGCTGGGCGCCCAACACGGGACACTACCTCAGCTGCAGCGCGCTGAGCAACAGATTGCAAACGGCCAGGAGGTGAAGCGCACCGCTCCAAATAAAGCGATAGGCTCTTACCTGGCGGGCCTACAATCAGCAACGAGCGAACTGCGGAACAGTCCAAAGGATCGCATCGCTTTACGTGATTATAACTTCGCCTTGTCGCGTGTCTTTTCCGTGTTTCGCGACGCTCCCTTTGAGGCCTGGACACGTCCGTTAAACATTCCTGCACCGAGCGGAGGCGAATATTTGCTTAACAACCGTGCAATTGCGAATCGCCTCTGGCG
>JBKPGQ010000256.1:0-1166 GCA_046729455.1 Verrucomicrobiota bacterium | reverse complement strand
GGAGCTGGATCCGCGCAACTTTAATATTCTGCAACAGATCTCGCTCAGTTACCAATATTTGGGGCGCTATGCCGAGGCAATCGCTGCCCTGGATCGCGCGTTAGCGATCGTGCCCGACAGCGTCGAAACGCAGGACGTTCGTGGACTATTTTATTTCGTCTGGAAAGCGGACACCCGGCCGCCGCTCCAGGCGATTGATGCAATCCTCGCACAAGAGCCGAGCGCCATCGCCGTTGCCGCGGATACCTGGTTCCTTTGCGCTTTGGCCGACCGCGATATGGCTACAGCCGAACGAGCACTCGTCGCGGTGGGCGACAATAATTGCTGGAACGAAGGGGTGATTAGTCTGAGCCGCAGTTTTGGTGAAGGGCTGCTGGCGCGCATGACTAAAGATGAGGCAAGAGCGCGCACTGCGTTTGAAGCGGCTCGCGCCCAGCAGGAAAAGATCGTGCAGGCGCAGCCGGACTACGGCCCGGCGCTCTGCGTCCTTGGCTTGATCGACGCTGCTCTTGGGCGGAAAGACCTGGCGTTGGACGAAGGTCGTCGCGCGATCGCGCTCACGCCGCTGGAAAGAGATGTCGTCAACGGTAGCCGCGTCCTTCAGTATTTCGCCATCACGGCAGCGTGGACTGGGGACAAGGAGTTTGCCTTGCAGCAACTGGAAGCTGGGCTCCGTGCTCCCGCCGCCTCGCAGATGCTGAGCTACGGCGCCTTAAAACTACTCCCGTTCTGGGACCCGCTCCGCGGCGATCCGCGCTTCGAGCAAATCGTAGAGTCGCTTTCGCCGAAAGGGAATTCCGTGAGTTCAAAGAAATTAACTTCAAGAGTTTCTTAGCCGAACTGAAGCGGCGCAACGTTTACAAAGTCGCGGTCGCCTATGCGGTAGTCGGCTGGTTACTGGTTCAGGTCGCGACGCAAGTTTTCCCGTTTCTGGAAATTCCGAATTGGGCGATCCGGCTTGTCATTCTGCTGACCGCGCTCGGTTTTCCTGTCGCGCTGATTATTGCCTGGGCATTCGAACTTACGCCTGAGGGAATCAAACGGACTGAATCCGCCGATGTGGCACGACAACGTTCGCGTGGCGGTCGTTGGATCGCGGTCGTTGTGATTGCGGCGGGACTCTCGCTCGGCCTGTTTTTGCTTGGCCGCTACACTGTTCACAATAC
>JBKPGQ010000255.1:0-5611 GCA_046729455.1 Verrucomicrobiota bacterium | reverse complement strand
CGATCCCACAACTGCCGCACATATTCTCGCGTCGATTTTTTGTAAACATCGAGATCGGCGGTTTGCAGAAAACCAGCTACGCCAAACAACATCGATTCAATATCCGACGTAGTTTCGCGCAACGATTTCAATGGTAGTCGTTGCGTGATCAGCGTGAAAGGCAGCTTGTTTTCCTTGTAACCGAGCGCAGCTGCCACTTCCTGAAAAAGCACCTCATCGCGTCCGCGATTGTCAATTTTGTGACGAATTCGCGCGGCTTTTTGTCGCAAACGAAATTGCGCCGCCGCTTCCAGCACACTCCGAACGCGTTCTTCCGGCAGATCTTTCAGTGGCGCCTGACAGCGACCCGGGCGCGCTAGCGGAATGTTCGCACTGAATGCGGCCGCGAGAACTGCCGGATCAATTTGAACCTGTGGCACGTTTCGGTTCGATTTTGTGCGCGTGAAGAATTCGCGCTCGCCCCTCTCGACAAACACGTGCAACACGGTCTCGTCAAAAGCTGGATTGGTCGCATGACCGTGCGTTTCCCAACTGCGATCCAGAAGATCGATTTCGATGCAGCCGCGAATTGGATCGCCACCATTGATTCGAATCGCAGCATCACGAAAGTCCGGTCCAGCTTCGTGATTCCACGTACCGAATTGGACGACCTCGATCTCATCTCCAGCGCTGCTGAGGAAATGTCTCCCGAAATCTCCTGCAAACCACCGGGCTTGCAGCTCCAGCTCCGATGGAATTCGCGGCGAGACAAACAGTGCACGTTCACGAACACGATCTGTATCGCGTAATTGTGCGTAACGATCGGCGAGCAACATCCGCGGCCAGATTACGAGAAAGCCGCCTCAAATGTCACGTGCGTTACCCGATCGAGCTCGCCGATTCGGCACTCACCGGCTCCTGTAACGCGGGTTCGCTGAGACGGCGGTGCAAATCCGCCACGATCTGCTCGACCAATGTCGCGTGCGGTCGGGAGAAGACGAACGAATACTTGGAACCCTTTCCACCCGCAGGGAAAATGACAAGGTTCTCGGAGAGAAATTTGGGCTCGCGAGCGACGTCTGACCCCTCCAGATCGATTGTGCGCGCTAGCGCGCGTCTACCTTTTCGTGCGACGAAAATGAGCCTGCGCGGCTCTTCATTCGTGGCGACAAGCGCGCCGAATAAATTTGCTGGAATCCCACGGCCGCGCCCGCTGACGGATGGTACAGCCCACGCGATTGTTTCACCTAGGACATTTTCTTTGCCGAAGACGGGTGCGAGCCGCGCGGGCAACGTCGATGGTAAATTCACCGGCGCATCGCGATCGGCCGGTCCATTCAGTTTCCGCCAAGCCAGCCAGATTTTCACTTTCATCCCACGCCAAATTCTTGGCGCAAAGTAGAAGAATGCGCCGATGCAGATCAGAAAGATGATCAAGGCAAGAATGGGATTGAAATGCACCAGAGCGAGTCCCCCGAGCACTGCCGCGTCTTCGCCCAGACTCAACCCGATGTTTGAAAATGGTTCGGGTGACGAGTTACTGGCGAGCCGCGTGGCCGCCTTTGCGGTATGCGCTACAAGGCTCGTGCCACCCGCGAGCAACGCTACAATTACAGTGTAGGCGGGACTTGGGTGGCCGAGGACCTGAATTGCAAGGAGCGCGCCACCAATGGGACGAATCACAGTGTGAACGGCGTCCCATACTGAATCAACCCATGGAATTTTATCGGCAAAGAATTCCAGAAAATACAGAATGCCTGCGATTGTGATAATCCAAGGGTTACCGAGGACCTCGAGCGATTGGTACTGCGGCGCCAGAGTGATCCAATGAAAGTGAATGGCAAGTCCGCTAACGAAAACCGTGAGGTAGAGATTGATGCCCGCGAGCGCGGCAAGACCGAGGGCGACAGCCAGTAGATCGAGTCTTTCCACGGGGAACTATCGGCGAGGAGGAATCGTTGTCACGAGCGACTTTGAACGCGGGATTAAATAACGAAGCTCGCATGACGAATGACGAGACAATGACGAATGAATGAAAAACGAATTGCCATCGTAAAACGCATTGGATCATCTGGATTTCGTCAGTCCTTCGTCATTAGACATTCGTTATTCGTCATTCATACTGCGCCATGCTCGACATTCGCCTGATTCGGGAGAAACCGGATTTTGTTCGCGAGCGCCTTGCGGCGCGGGGTGGGGGAGACGAAGCCAAGATTGACGACGTGCTGCGCGCGGACATCGAGCGTCGGCAAACTGAAACTGCACTGCAACAATTAAACGCCGATCGCAAACGATTGAGCAAGGAAATCGGTGGCAGAAAGTCTCGCGGCGAAGCGACGGACCAACTGGAGCAACGCGTGCGAGAAATCGGGGAACAGATTGGGGATCTGAACGCGCGGGCAACGGCTGCCGAAGAAGAGCAAAACGATTTGCTGCTTCGGATCGCAAACTTGCCGTATGAGGATGTTCCGATTGGAAAGGACGCGACCAGCAATCGTGTAGTACGCACTTGGGGCGAGAAACCGCGATTAAGCGAACCCGAGGACCATGTCGCGCTGGGGGTCAGACTGAATCTCTTAGACATGGAACGGGCAGCAAAATTGAGTGGCAGCGGTTTTATATGTTTTACTGGCGCGGGCGCGAAACTGGAACGCGCGCTGATCAATTTTATGATCGATTTGCATACGCGGGGGCATGGTTACACCGAAATCAGCCCGCCGTTTCTGGTGCGACGCGATTGCATGATCGGTACGTCGCAGCTTCCGAAGTTTGAAGCGGACATGTACGGTTTGGAGGCGAACCAGGTTTTTCTTGCACCGACTGCGGAAGTTCAGCTTACAAACCTTCATCGCGATGAAATTTTGGGCGTTACCGATCTTCCCAGGAAGTTTGTAGCCTACACGCCGTGCTTCCGGCGCGAAGCCGGCGCGGCAGGTCGCGAAACTCGTGGCATCATTCGCGTGCATCAATTCGACAAGGTGGAGCTAGTCAAAGTCACCACGCCGGAAAAGTCGTACGACGAACTGGAATCGCTAACGGCAGACGCGGAACGCGTATTGCAACTGCTCGGCTTGCATTATCGAGTGGTCGAGCTTTGCACAGGCGATCTGGGTTTTGCGTCGGCTAAAAGCTACGACATCGAAGTCTGGTCGCCGGGACAAGATGCGTATCTGGAAGTATCAAGTTGCTCAAACTGCGAAGACTTCCAAGCACGGCGGATGCGTCTTCGATTTAAGGACCACGACGTGAAAAACCGGTTCTGCCACACGTTGAATGGCTCTGGCGTTGCGTTGCCCAGATTGTTTGCAGCGTTGATCGAGAGTTATCAGCAACCGGATGGTTCGGTACAGATTCCGGAAAAACTACAGCCGTACTTCGGGGCAAGCGAGATTCGTTGAAATTGTAGCGGCGTTTGTGTCAAACGCCGAGGCGTCAATCAGGCGCTTGGCATAAGCACCTCTACAACAGACCGCCAAGGCCTCCGGTGATCTTGCTCATCTCTGATTGCGCGAGCGCCTTGCCTTGTTCCACGGCCTGTTGGACCGCGCTGAGGACCATTTCTTCGAGGAATTCAACGTCTTCCGGATCGACAATTTCTTTGTCGATCTTAATGGCGAGAACGTCACCGGCGCCGTTTGCTGTCACTTTCACTTTTCCGCCACCCGCGCTCACCTCGACAGTTTTGCTTTCGAGTTCGGCCTGCGTTTTGGCCATTTGCTCCTGCATTTTCTGCGCCTGCTTCATTAATTTGTTTAAATTCATGGTGCTTGCTTTGCGACAAGCGGCCCGTCGCCCTTTACCTTTCCTGGACTATCTGAGCATTGAACAATCCGATCGCTTCTTGAATAAGCGGATCTTCTTTGAAATTTTCAGGTCGAGAACTCTCTGAAGCCAGCAGCTGTTTGGAAGGAAGTTCTTGGTTTATGGTGAGCTTTACATTCCAGTCCGTTCCGGTGATCTCATGGAGCAATGTTTCAAGAAATTTACGATTGGCTTGCGTACCCAGGATATCCATCATCGCTTTGTCGCCAGGCGCAAAGCCGATCTGGAAACTGCGCCCTTCGATTCCGAGGACGTGCGCCGCTGCGGCAGCGTTTCGCACGAAAGCTCTTTGCGGGGGAACTTTTGCGAGAATCTTTTGCCAAAGTTCACTCGCATCCGGTGAACTTTCCGCTACGCGTGGCGCGGTTTTGCTGTAGCTGGGATCGGTGATCCCGGGTTTTGGTGTGGATGATTCATCGTGGACGGCATCGCCGATGCCGGCTACAGAAGCAGATTTTTTTTGTGAAACAATTTTTCCAGCGCGCAATTCGCCAAGCTTTTCGATTACCTCATCCAGTGTCGCTTGCCCCAGACTTTGGATAGCTTTGATAATCGCCACTTCGAAATGCAGCTTTTTATTTGGCGCCCACTTCATGCGGCCTTCGGCGGCGGCAAATTGGTCAACCAGTTCGAGCAAGCGATCCGTCGTGAGCAGCTCGGCATGCGCCGCGAGTGACGTTTGCACATCAGACTCGACATCTTCCTTAAGGGCATCAGGCTTTGCCTTGAATACGAGCAAATCGCGCAGGTACGCAATCAAGTCCGACATGAGCCGCATCATATCCTTGCCGGCTTCGCTTTGGTGATGCAGCAGATCGATTGCGCCCGGAGTTTCGCCCCGCAAAATCCGCCCGGTAAGATCGACAACAGTTTGCTCGCTTGTGAATCCAAAAACATCGAGCACATCGTTCTCGCTGATTTTCTCTCCGCAAAATGCAACGAGCTGATCGAGCATCGATTCCGCGTCGCGCAAACCACCTTCGGCTCCGCGGGCAATCGCATGTGCAGCAGCGGGCTCGAGCGATATTTTCTCCTTTCCGGCAATGAATTGCAGATGTTTCGCGATCAGGTTTGCCGGAATGCGGTGGAGATCAAACCGCTGGCAGCGACTCAGAATGGTTGGGAGAACCTTCTGCGGTTCGGTGGTCGCGAAAATAAATTTTACATGCTCGGGCGGCTCTTCCAGGGTCTTTAGAAGCGCATTAAACGCCGCTGGTGACAGCATGTGCACTTCATCGATCAGATAAATTTTGTAGCGCCCCTTAGCCGGCGCGTACCGAACGTTCTCGCGGAGTTGTCGGACGTCTTCGACACTGTTGTTGCTGGCGCCGTCAATCTCGATCACATCGAGGCTATTGCCGGCGGCAATCTCACGGCAGTTATCGCATTCGCCGCACGGGGTAACAGTTGGCCCTTTCACGCAGTTGAGCGACTTCGCAAGGATTCGCGCGGTCGATGTTTTGCCGATTCCGCGCGGGCCGACAAAGAGATACGCATGAGCAAGGCGGTTTTGAGCGACCGCATTTTTCAACGTGCGCGAGACGTGCGCTTGCCCGACCAGGTCGTCGAACGTTTGCGGTCGATATTTTCTGGCGAAAACCTCGTAACTCACGCACCCAATCTAACGAAAAAGCGGACTCGCGAAAGCCTTCGGAGTTGATCGCTGATCGGTGATAGCTGATGGGTGGCGAATGACATCGAAGCAGGGTGCTGGCTTTGTTGCTTTGCTCATGGCAATGATCGCGCTCGGTTCCTCCGCGCGCGAGCCGATAAAGCATCCGCCCGCCACACCTGTTGTTGAAAGAAAGAC
>JBKPGQ010000254.1:0-2182 GCA_046729455.1 Verrucomicrobiota bacterium | reverse complement strand
CTCCATTGGTTAGAGTTTCTGTGCGATAGCTTCAAGTTGATAGCACTCGATCACGTCGCCTACTTGATATTCGCTGAAATCACCAAGTTTGATCCCGCATTCGAGTCCGGAACGCACTTCTTTCACGTCATCTTGGAAGCGGCGTAGCGTCGAAATCCCGCCGTCATATACTGGTTGCCGCTTGCGGAGCACGCGAGCCCGAGCGGAGCGAGCTATGCGACCGTTAGTCACGAGGCAGCCTGCGACAATGCCTTTGCTAAGTTCAAAAACCTGCTTCACTTCGGCGTGTCCGATGACCGTTTCTCGATGTTCGGGCTCCAGTAAACCAGCCATCGCTTCTTTGATCTGATCGAGCATCTCATAGATAATGCTGTAGAGTTTGACCTGGACTCCTTCGCTCTTTGCGGCGGAAACGGCCATGTTCTCCACCTTTATATTGAAACCGATCACCACGGCGTTCGAAGCGCTTGCCAGGAGAATATCTGACTCCGAAATCGGCCCCACCGCGGAGTGAATGATTTCAAGATCGACTTTTTTGCTCTCGATCTGTCTTAACGCTCCAACCAGTGCTTCCAGTGAACCTTGGGCGTCACACTTTAGCACGATGCGCAGGACCTTTTTCCCTCCTGTAGCTTCGAGCAGGCTTTCAAGCGTCGCCCGCTTTGGAACCGTCAGTTTGTCGGTGCGCTTCGCGAGTAAGCGTTCCTCGCTCAAAGTTTTTGCGGATCGTTCAGAATCCATCACGAGCAGTTCATCACCCGCGTTAGGCAGCCCGGTGAAACCGAGCACTTTCACCGGCATCGAAGGAGGCGCCTCTTTGACTGGCTTGCCACGGTCGTCCAGCAACGATTTTACTTTGCCGCTGTAATCACCACAGATGAAAGGGTCCCCAATTCTCAGCGTCCCCATCTGCACAATAACGGTGGCAGTGGGACCGCGGCCAGCGTCGACTTGCGCCTCGATCACTGTTCCTCGAGGAGTGGCGGTCGGCGAAGCCTTAAGCTCCATTACCTCCGCTTGCAACGCGATCATCTCAAGAAGGTGATCGATTCCGGTGCCTTTCGTTGCCGAGACTGGGCAAACAATTGTTTCGCCTCCCCAGTCTTCCGGGGTAAGGCCATGCTCCTGGAGTTGTTTCTTTACTCTGTCGATGTTTGCCGAAGGAAGATCGATCTTGTTGATTGCGACTATGATCTTCACGTGCTGCGCGGCCTTTGCGTGATTAATCGCTTCAATCGTTTGAGGCATGACGCCATCTTCGGCCGCGACAACGAGCACAACAATATCGGTGACATTGGCGCCCCGCGCGCGCATCGCGGTGAAGGCGGCGTGCCCAGGCGTGTCGATAAAAGTAAGTGTCGCGCTATTGTGGTCAACGCTGTAGGCGCCGATATGCTGAGTGATTCCGCCGGCTTCGCCCGCAGCAACGCGGGTCTTACGGATGGCGTCCATGAGCGTGGTCTTGCCATGGTCAACATGTCCCATGAACGTGATAATCGGCGCCCGCGGCTTGAGTTCTTCTTTCTTTTCAATGACTGGCGGTGGAGGCGCGACAACCACCTGTTCCACTTTGTGAACCCCGCCTCCTTTTTCCCGGCGCTCTTTTTCCAGAACAAACCCGTGGTTCTCCGCGATCTTTGAAGCAATGTCGGGCTCGATTGTCTGGTTGATATTCGCGAAGATGTTGTAACTCATTAGCTCCGCGATGAGTTGATGCGGTTTTAAGCCTAGCTCGGTCGCCAGTTGCTTAACGACAATTGGCGGCTTGATAAGGATGACTTTCTGCGCCGCAGTTTCTTCCTCAGCGGGCGGCACCGCGGTTGCATAGGTCGCGGTCTTTGCGTCGGCGACGGTGGTCACTTCAGTCGCAGGCGATTCCCGGGGTGCGGTCTTTGCTGGCGGAGCAGGCTTGGGGGGGGATGGGGGCGTTTCCAGCGAGGCTCGGATGCGTGAAATGGGAGGTAAAACGGCTGGCTTCGGTTTTACCTCGCCGTCTTCGGTCTTTTTGCTCGGTCTTTTTCGATCAATGAGTGAGACGCTCTCTGCTTCGCGGCTCGAAGGCCGAGCGGTGTCCGGGGCGGACTTTGAGGGCGGAGGAGTGCGTGGCTTTGTTGCCGGCGCAACATCCTCCTTTATTTTTTGCTTCGGAAGTTTTGCCTTGGCGGCGGCTGCTGGCTTGGAG
>JBKPGQ010000253.1:0-2157 GCA_046729455.1 Verrucomicrobiota bacterium | reverse complement strand
TGCCTGAGAGTCGGCATGTGTCCTCATCTTGTACTGCGTAGAATTCTGTCCGGCCTTATGCGCGAATCACGGCATTTAAATAGTTAGACACGAATTTCACGAATTCACACCAATTGATTGCACTCACTACCTCAGACCTTCATGATAATTCGTGGAATTCGTGTCGAGCCTTCGTGTACTTCATGTCTACGCGCGAATCACAGCAATCAGATAACGCAACTCGTTTTCGATATCGCCCGGAGTCGCAACGGTATGAGCAATTTCCTCGCGCAATAATGATTGATAGCTTTGCCGAAATCGATGAAAGGCCTGCGAAACGGCGTTTTCGGTCATCCCAAGTTGCGCCGCGATATCCGCGTGCGACGGCGCCCCCGGCTCGTCTGCCAGCAATTCATTGAAGGAATCAAACAACGCGGCGTTACCTCGCGTGCGATATTTATCTTCTAATCGGCTCAGCACGCGATCCAGCAACGTCGAAGCCCAACGCCGCTCGTAAATCCGCTCGGCAGTGAGCAGGTCGGCTGGCTCCATGCCGCTCCGTTCCTCGGCGCGCAGTTGTTCCAACGGAATGAGCCGCTCCCCTTTTCCACGTTTGATCGTCATTGCGCGCCGATGTTCGTCAGCCAGAAAGTGCTTCACCGCCGAGAGCAGATAAGAACGCAATCGCCCCTTCTCCTTACGCACAGTGCGCAGATCCCGGCGCTCCAATAAGAGAGCAAAAAAACCTTGCGTAAGATCCTGCGCTTCTTCCGGCCCTGCACCCTGTCGCCGCACAAAGCTGTAAATGGGGCGCCAATAAACGCGGCAGAGTTTTTCAAGTGCCTCCTGTGCCGCTGGCGATTCGCCCTGAGCCTCCAACACCACGCTCCAGTGCGTGGTAGTAAACGCGAACCGACCATCTTGCGCGCTTCCGCTGACCCCAGTCAGTGAGGTCACCTGATCATCAGCAGGCACGCCGCCATCGAAGCAAAAGGGTGCGTCAAAATCAAGCCTACAACTACAGGGTTCCCGTCAATAGCGGCCAGAGTTTTTCCAGAGCTGCGAAATTGGTCCCGCGGATTCGGTCGGTGGCTGGCAACTGAATTTTCGGATGATCGAATTCCGCAGCAAAGCGCTGCTTGCGGCGCGCGTATTGGGGCTGTGAATATGCGCCGCACACGTCGCCGCCAATAATCCGGGAAGACTCGTGCAATTTCCCAAGCGCCCATTCAAGATCTGTAATTGTGAAGCGGCCCGCCTCCCAATTCGTCACTGCCTCGCTCGCATCGAGAGAGTCAAGATCGAGCGTGACGTAAACATTCTCGTTGTTCACGGTTTTCAAAAATTGGTTAAAGTGATCGCGCCAATTATCGCGCAAGATCGCACCCCGGCGTTGCCGATCTTTGGCAGGGCGATCGTCTGCCCAGGGATGAACCTCGAGAACGCCGGCGCGTTCGGCCCGACGGTTGCCGAGAATTTGGTGGGGCCACCAACACTCGAAATTTCCGCAACCCCAGACACTCACTCGTTTGACGTTTGATAGCTCCAACGCGCGATTAACCCAGCCGCCACATGCCCACTTGGCCGGACCAACAGCCCAATCGGGATGATTATCGAAGGAAACCAACACAATCCGCTCTGGAATGCGTCGCGGGCGCAGCGCGGTCAGGTGATGAAAGTCGCCGGATCCGTAAAGCAAAAACGGCGATGCGAGGTTCGCCTGGTGCTCGCGATAAAACTCGGAAACCAAACGTGGCGGCGCAGAGAAGCGTAGCCGTGGGCCCCACGCGCGGGCGTCAATCACAGGAAGACCCAACGGTTCGTCCTGCCACGCGTCATCCAGATTAAGATGAAGAGCGCGGACAACCAAAAATCAATTGTGCGTTTGCCGAAGAAATTGAGCGTCGCTTGCTTTGGCAATACGCAGATTTTCCTCGGCCTCTTTGTAATCGGGATTGAGGCGCAATGCTTCACCGAATTGAACAATGGCCTGAGAGGTTTGACCCTTGGCCAGATAAAGCCTGCCTAAACTATTGTGAGCGACTGCCAACTTGGGATCCGCGCCAAGCGCCGCGGTATAATGCAATTTGGCCTCGTCAAGATTACCTTTTGCAAATAGCGCGTCGGCCAATCGCAGTTGGGCATCCACATTATCGGGTTTGAGCTGAACCACCCGCC
>JBKPGQ010000252.1:0-2854 GCA_046729455.1 Verrucomicrobiota bacterium | reverse complement strand
CGGGCGGCTTCTTCTTCATCGACCGCTTCCGCCGCTTTTTCGACCAGACTAACGACGTCGCCCATGCCAAGAATCCGGCCGGCGAGCCGCTCCGGAACAAAGACTTCAAATTGATCGAGCTTTTCCCCGGTCCCGGTGAACTTGATGGGCTGTCGCGTCACCTCGCGCATCGACAATGCCGCGCCGCCTCGCGCGTCGCCGTCGAGCTTTGTCAAAATGATTCCTGTAATCGATAGAGCGTCGTTAAAACGGGACGCAACGCTGACCGCTTGCTGGCCGGTGGCGGCATCAACGACCAGCAACGTTTCCTGTGGGTTTAAGAATTCTTTCAACCTTTTCAGCTCCTGAATCAGCGCTTCGTCGATCTCCTGGCGACCCGCCGTATCGAAGATTTCAATAACGGGCGCACCTGGCAGTCGCGCCCTAGTAGATGTGTCTGAGGCGGCGCGCTCCACATTCTTCTCACCCGCCTCGGGCGTGAACACGGGGACGTCGATTTGTTTCCCCAAAGTTACCAATTGTTCGATCGCCGCAGGTCTCTGCAAATCGCACGCGACTAAAACTGGCGCGCGACCCTGTTTTTTCAAAAGACGCGCCAGCTTAGCAGAGGAAGTTGTTTTGCCCGAACCATTGAGACCAACGATTAAAATACGGCCTGATTCCCCGAGATGCACCGGTGCGGCATCGCCTCCGAGCAAGACGATTAATTCGTCATGAAAAATTTTTACGATTTGCTGGCCGGGCGTAATGCTGCGGAGCACGGCTTCGCCAAGAGATTTTTCTTTGACGCGTGCAATGAATCTTTTGGCGACCTGAAAATCGACATCAGCTTCGAGCAAAGCCAGCCGCACATGGCGCAACGCGGCATCGATGTTGGATTCACTGATCGTGCCGTGGCCACGCAGCTCCTTGAAAACGTCCTGAAGTTTGTCAGAAAGTTGGGAGAACATGACGGTAAAAAATTAGGCGGCGCGGCGCATCACTTTTGGATAACGCACGCGTTTTGCATGCTGCCGAGCGCGTCCACGCAATCGCGCGATTATTTTTTAGGCGTCGGTATGGGTGACCTCGCCGCTCCCGCCGCGCTCTCTTCGATTCCGAAAGTCCAATGCGCTTCGACCTTTTTCCCCTGAGATTTCGCGCTGATGATCACGCTGCACGATTTCTCGTGCATCTTTTGTGTCACCTGGTATGAGACCGTGCCCGACTTCGGATCGAAGCTAGCGGGAACGACGCCGAGACCGCTCACCCGCATTTGCACACTGCCGGGTTCGATCTGACCAATCGCACTGAGATTAGCCTTGATGAGGGGAAGTGCAGTACGCACCGTTTCGCCGTCTGCCGGTTGTGTCGTGAGGTCCTTCGCACCGACCTCGGCCACTGCTGCCGCGCCTCCGGTTGAGGTCCCGATCATTTTCACAGCGTCCTCAAACACCTTGGGCTTGTTCGCTTCAATCGCATAACGACCGATCGAATCCATCGGAGACGTAAAGGTGATGGGCTGGCCGTAAACGGTAAACATCGCCTCGTAACCGGAATTTCGGGCAACCTCTTTAACGTGCTCGTTGTAATTCCCAAAAGGCACGGCAAAGCAATTCACTTTGATGCCCAGGCGTTGCTCAAGCAGTTGCTTGGAGCCAACCACTTCGTTCTGCATCCATTGTTCATATTGTGGTCCGGTCAATTTCGTCCGGGTCCTTTTTCCGCCGGGATTAGCTATCATTATAGTATGGCCCTCGCGCAAGTCCTGATGCGTCGCGGAATGCGCCTCAATGTCCACGCCATTGTCGCGCATGTCGGCAAGCTGTTCCCACGTAATTGCTTCCCCGCCGCCTAACGAGCCACCGCGCACGCCTTCAGTATAAATGAACATGGTGAACGGATAGCCGTATTTCTTCATGATCGCCCACGCGACCTCGTATTGGGATTTCCAGCCATCATCGAAGGTAACGACCGCGCATCGCGGCGGGATGTTCTTTTCGCCTCGCTTCCAGGCAAGCAAATCCTGCATTGGAATGACGGTGATGCCGCGGTCCTTTAGCTCCTTCATCTGCGCTTCAAACGCGGTAGGCGTGATCTCGGTGCCGGGATAGCGGATCTTGTCCACTAAACGGTGATAACAAAAAATAATAACCTGGGCGGTTTGATCGACCACCGGCTTGGTAATCTTCGGAGACGCCGCCACGACTGGGGTGGCAGCGACAGCCGGCGTGGGTGATGATGCGCTCGCCTGCTGCGAACCGGAGGAGACACTTTCCTGCTTCTTGCACATCGAAAGGTTCAGCGCCAGAAGCAGCGGGAGGATCGCAAATCGGATTATCATAAAAGAAGTAAAGGCATTAAGCGCGACAGCACAAAACACAAGTGCTTTTTGCAACTGCGATCAATAGACAGCCCCTTTCCCGATTACGTTGCATCGTTTAGGCTTCGCGCGAAAAAATTTTTGGTAGAAGACGTATTTTTTGCTATAAAATCATGATGCCGCGCCAGGTCACTCGTCTCGTTACAATCGGTTTTTTCGCTTCGTTGGCGGCTTGTAGTACCGTTACGACTACCGGGGTCAAAAACACGAGTAAAACTTTTAGTACCGTGGTAGTGGACGCTGGACATGGGGGCAAAGATAGCGGGGCATATCGCCGCTACGGCCCACCTGAGAAGATGGTTGCCCTCGATGTCGCGCAGCGTCTCAACCGCAAGCTGCGCGAATCGCAGCTAAAAACTGTGATGACCCGCAACTCGGATGTCTTTATTGAATTGAACGATCGTGTGGCTATCGAGAATGCCCAGAAAAACGCAATCTTCGTCAGCATACATTTTAACGATTCGCGCCGGCGCGGCGTTCACGGAGTCGAAA
>JBKPGQ010000251.1:0-4746 GCA_046729455.1 Verrucomicrobiota bacterium | reverse complement strand
GTTTTGTAATCAATGGTTTCCGGCTCGATGCCGTACAGATTCCACATCTTGAACGACGAAGCTTGCAGGCGACGTGCGCGTTTCAGATCGCCGGATAGGGCGAGCAATGCAGGGAAGAATGTATCGAGCGCGCCGTAGATTGTCTTGGTACGCTCACCTGTCTGCATATCGGCGTGGCCGGACCACAGTTCACCGCGGGTCTCGTCGGCAAGATATTTGTTTACGGCGGGAATGCTGGCTTCCCACATATCGCGACACTCTTTATCGCCAAACAAAAGCCAGCATTTCCAGAGATACTCGTAGTACGAATCAATGCCGCCGCTGATGTGAGTGTCAGTGCTCGTCCACGCGCCTGTCTCGACGTTAATGCTTTCCCCGACAAGGCCGAGCGGCGAACGTCGCTTGAAGGTTTCGACTAAAGCGCGTTTCGCTTTCTCATAGAAAACGGGTCTGCCAGTTAATTTACTTAGAGTTCCAAATTCCAACAGCAGCGTGCCGGTTTCTGCCGGATTCGTTACTGGATCGCGTGTCTGGCCAGTGCGGAGGTTGACGTAAACATATGGGAGCCCTGTCGGTGAGTTGAAAACCGGGAGCAATCGGTTGCCCAAATCTTCCGCCAGGCTCAAAAGCCGGTTGTCACCAGTCAATTGATAGCCGGAAAGAAGCCCGCCGAGCAGGCGTATCGTTATCTCGAAATTTTTGACGTAGATGTCGCGATCGAACGAGAGATCACTAACGATCAGTGATCGCGCCCTTTCGGCCTCGGCGTCGAGATGCATCAGGATGAGTGTGTCGAGAGCATCGACCGGAGTCATTAAGAGCGACTGCCCGTACCAATCGCGCGCAGTTTTGCTTAATGGTCGCAAGGCGTCGTGGCCCCACGCATACCGCTCGTAATTATTCCAAGCATGCAGAAATTCAGTTCGCACACGCGCAGCGAGCTGCTGCGCCTGCTCGTCTTGTCGTGACTTGTCGCAGCCGTCCGTTGCAAGTGCGAGCGCAGCAGCCAGCAAGACCACGGTCGATGCAATTCGGTCTGGCATTTGGTTCGAATCAGCCTAACAATCGACTAGGGAGGTTTCAAAAATGAATACGATGTCTATTTCTCGACGTAAATTCGCACAGTTGTTAGGCGCCGGCGCCGCGGTGGCAGTCGTTAGGCCGCCGGTTTCTTTCGCAAAGCCGACTCAGTCCGTTACCACACCTTTAACGGAAGCGGGCGGCATCGTTCGCTTGAGCGCGAATGAAAATCCTTATGGACCTTGTCCGAAAGCATTGCAGGCCATAACGGATTCATTCGGCCTCGCCTGCCGTTATCCGGACGAACACAACAACGTGCTAATCGATAAGCTGGCGAAGCTGAACAACGTCGATCGCAAGGAAATCCTACTGGGCGACGGCTCGGGCGAGATTCTCAAGCTATGCGCGGAAACATTCACCGGGCCCCAGAACGGAAAGCTTGTCGCGGCGGACCCAACTTTCGAAGCCATACTGAATAATGCCAGCGCGAATGGCGCTGAAGTCGTAAAAGTGCCCCTGACTAGCAGTTTTGCCCATGATCTGCCGAAAATGCTTGCCGCTGCGAAGGAAGGCTTGATTTACGTTTGCAATCCGAATAACCCCACTGCCAGTATCACGCCCAAGCACGAGCTGCGCGACTTCATCGCGAAGACCCCGCGCGAAACAATGATTCTTGTGGATGAAGCCTACTTCCACTTCGCCGACAGCCCTGATTACGAGACCGTCATCCCGCTCGTGAAAGAGCACTCCAACCTGATTGTTTCCCGCACGTTTTCGAAGATTTACGGGATGGCCGGATTACGCTGCGGCTATTGTGTCGCACAAAAGGAAACGACCGAACGCATGCGCCGCAACCAGATGTGGGACAGCGTCAACTGCATGGCGCTTGCTGCCGCGACTGCGAGCCTGGACGATCTAGATCACGTCCCAAACGGCCAGCGTTTAAACAAAGAAGCGAAACAATTCACGACATCCGAGCTCGAGAAGATGGGTTACAAATCGATCCCGTCTCAGGCGAACTTCATCATGTTCGATTGTAAGAGACCTGTCGTGCCGATCATTAAAGCGATGAAGGACCGCAACGTCCACGTCGGTCGTTTGTTCCCTGCTCTGCCGAACCACATGCGCCTCACCATTGGAAAAAAATCGGAAATGGAAAATTTCCTAGTAGCGTTCCGAGAAGTGATTGGCTGAAGCTCAGTCGCGAACTGATGAGTTGTAGCGTTTCTAACTACGTTTCGAGAAGTGATTACCTAACGAAATCGCATTCTGAAGGTCAGCTTTCTAGCGTCTGTATCCGGCGTTAGAGATCAGGCTTGCTTCGCTGATCGACATAGAATCTCAACCGGTACGCCCAACCATTGAGCGGCTGCCTCGCGTTGTCGAAAAGCTCGAACCGTGATAGCCACGGCTTGTTCCATTAATGATTCGTAGATTTGCGCGATAACGAAGGAATGGGCCTTATCAGCGAAAATGGCGGAGCGAACCGGCTGTAACACGTTCCGTCGCCGACGGGCGACCTCTGACAAACGCTGCAGATTGACCTGAACTTCGGTGATGCCGGAAAGATCCGTATAGCGATCAAAGGGGGCGTCCTGAATATACTCCTCCCACTCGATAAATTGCCTGACGTTATCAGCGAGAGCTGCGTCAAAAATCCCGATCGGATGCCAGGTCATCAAACGGAACTTCGGATAATAGACCGCATCCGGAAAATCCGTGAGAACAGATTCTATGATCTCCTCGCTCATAGTGTGCCTCTCAGATCAGCGGTTTGCCGCAGCGATTGATGAGAACTTGGGCTTTCACGAGAGCATCCTTTCCAGGTATGGCCAGAAGATAATGACACCGATGGCGGAAGCAGCGATGGCTGTAAGAAGCACCGCTCCCGCTGCCACATCCTTCGCATCGCGAACCAACGGCTGAAACTCGGGAGACGCAGCATCGGCAAGAAACTCAAAGGCCGTATTCAGTGCCTCGGCTGTCCAGACGATAGCAATAGCCAGAATAATCCAGCACCAATCGGCAGCCGAGATGTGAAAAAATAGAGCGGCGGCGAGAACAATGAGAGTAGCCACTGCATGAATCCAGGCGTTGTGCTGGCAACGAATCATGCGCAGAATACCGACAACAGCGTGGCGGAAGCTGCGAATCCGCCCCGTGAACTGAAAAGGTCGCGTCGCTGAGTTTGTAGCGGGCGTCCCGGAGGCCATGTGCTTCAATGTCTAACGAGAATTAGACCGAATTTTTCGATCTAATCCAAGCGTCTTCACAAAATCACTTCTCGCGGAATTCCAGCGCGCCGTCTTTTGCATCGACGCGGACAGTTTGGCCTTCGCGGACTTTGCCTTCGAGAATGTCGATGCTGAGCGGATCGAGGATTTCTTTTTGAATGGTGCGTCGCAGCGGGCGCGCACCATAGACGGGATCGTATCCCTCACGCGCCAATAGTTCCTTGGCTGAATCAGAAAGCTTGAGCGTAATTTTCTGTTGCTCCAGACGCTTCGACAAACGGCCGAGCTGAATCTCAACGATTTTTTTCAGGTCGTCCTCGCTGAGCCGATCGAAAATGATGATCTCATCGACGCGATTGAGAAACTCGGGGCGGAAATGCGCGCGCAACGCATCTGTCACCAGTCGCCGGCGCGCTTCTTTCGATTCTTCTTCGGTGATGTATTGCGAACCGATGTTTGAGGTCATGATGATGACCGTATTCTTGAAATCGACGGTTCTCCCCTGCCCGTCCGTGATCCGTCCGTCATCCAGCACTTGCAGCAAAACATTGAACACGTCCGGATGCGCCTTCTCGATTTCGTCGAAGAGCACCACCGAGTACGGCCTGCGCCGCACCGCTTCGGAAAGTTGACCGCCTTCTTCGTAGCCGACGTATCCAGGCGGCGCGCCGATTAATCGCGCCACGGTGTGTTTCTCCATGTACTCGCTCATGTCGATCCGGATCATGGCGTTTTCGTCGTCGAACAAAAATTCCGCGAGGGCGCGAGATAATTCCGTTTTGCCGACGCCGGTGGGCCCAAGAAAAATGAATGAGCCGAGTGGACGATTCGGATCCTGTAATCCTGCTCGCGCTCGGCGCACGGCGTTGGAGACGGCTTTGATCGCTTCATTTTGCCCAACAACGCGCAGATGCAAGTGCTCCTCCAGTTTGACCAGTTTCTCGCGTTCACCTTCCTGCAACCGCGAGACGGGAATGTGCGTCCAATTGGAAACCACCTCGGCGATGTCTTCTTCTGTTACTTCTTCACGAAGGAGTGATTTCTTGGCCTTTGCACTTTTTGCAGTCGCGTCAGCCAATTTCTTTTCCAGCTCAGGAATGCGCCCATATTGGATCTCGCTTGCCTTGGCCAACTCGCCGCGACGCTGCGCGCGCTCGAGCTCAGTGCGGAGTTGATCAAGTTCTTCCTTCCATTTTCGTTGCTCTTCAAGGACAGCTTTCTCTTTCTGCCATTCGGCTTTGAGCGCAGAAGACTTTTCTTTCAATCCAGCCAACTCCTTCTCCAGTTTCTTCAAGCGTTCTTTGCTCGCGGGATCTTTCTCTTTCTTGAGCGCCTGCCGCTCCATTTCATGCTGCATGATTTCGCGTTCGATCACGTCAATCTCCGTGGGCATGGAATCGAGCTCGATCTTCAAACGCGACGCCGCTTCATCGACCAGATCGATTGCCTTATCCGGCAAAAACCGATCCGTAATGTAACGCTGCGACAACAC
>JBKPGQ010000250.1:0-1720 GCA_046729455.1 Verrucomicrobiota bacterium | reverse complement strand
ATAAGCCCCTGTGTGATTTATGGGACTAGAAGGCGAAGCAAGCAAGAAGCCCACTTACTTTGCAGGCCCGCTGGAAACAACCACTTTCGCAGGTCGCAACAATCGGTCCTTAAATCGATAACCGCGACGGGCCTGGCGCACCACAACCTCTTCGGGAAATTCATTGCTGGGTTCATGCGCAATTGCTTCGTGCAGGTTCGGATCGAATGTTTTCCCCTCAGCCTCGATCGGTTGCAGTCCGTTTTCAGCCAGCAAATCATTGAGCTGTTTTTGGACGAGAATCATTCCGGAATAAATGGGAGAGTCCGCGCCCTGTTCTTTTGCTGCTGCGAGGCCGAGCTCAAAATTGTCAATAATTCCGACCAAGCGCTCCAGCAAAGAGCTGTTGGCATATTTGATCGCCTCTTCTTTTTCGCGCGCAGAACGTTTCTTGTAATTCTCGAAATCGGCCTGACTTCGCAATGCGAGGTCGCGGAACCGGTCGAGATCGGCCTGGAGGCCGGCTGTCGGATCTTCTGCTTCGTCTTGCGCAGCATCGGCCCCGCGAGCAACAGATGAAGGAGCGGAACTCGCCGCTGCCGATTGTTTCATTTGTTTGTTTTGTTCAGTCACAGGAATTTTTTTCATGTTTTACGAATGGCAATCAAAGTGATGTCGTCGTTTTGAGGAACCGAACCGGTAAAGTCACGAACGTCCTCGATGATCTTCCTTACAATTGCCTGGGCGCCATCATTCGCGCCGGCGCGCACCGATTGCATCATGCGGTCGAGTCCAAACTCGTCTCCCTCGGCATTAAGCGTTTCGGTCACGCCGTCGGTATAGAGAACGAGGCAATCATCGCGTTCGAGCGGGACGGCGAAGTCGACGGTAAGCCTATCGAACACGTTTCCACTGTCAATGCCCACGACCATTCCCGGAGATTTTATGGGCGTAACCGTTTGCGACTGGCGCTTGTAAAGCAATGGCGCATCGTGTCCGGCGCGCGCGAGTGTGACCCCATCGCGTTGGTGGTTAAGAATCAGATAGGCCATGCTGATGAACATGTCTTCCTTGATATCAGGGTAGAGCTGGCGGTTCACCTTTCGCAAGACATCGGCTGGAGAGGGGTTGCGCGCCGCCTCCGCGCGTAAGACGCTGCGGCAGATCGCCATGATGAGCGATGCCGGCACGCCTTTGCCTGACACGTCTGCGATGGCCACACCGAGCCGTTCTTCATCGACCTGGATATAATCGAAATAATCGCCGCTAACCTGTCGGGCAGGCGCATTGATGCCGCTGATCTGAAATCCGTTAATCGCAGGCGCCTCCGACGGAAGCAAGATGCGCTGAATGTCCCGCGCGATTTCGAGATCGTGATCCAGCCGCTTCTTTTCGTTCGCCATGGAATAAATGATGGCGTTGTAGAGCGCAAAAGCGGATTGCTCGGCGATCGATTTAAAAACGACAAAGTCCCCCTGCGAAAAAGCTTGGCCCTTCGGGCCTTGCGCCAGCGCAAGCACGCCCAGGTCCTGGTTTCCATACCGGAGTGACGCCGCCATGATCGACGCGCTGCCAAAAGCGCTTCCCCGCAATTTTGCCAGTTCTGGCGCCTCGGAGAACTCAGTCAAGCAAACAGACTGCCCTGTTTGCCAGACGCGTCCGATCAGTCCTTCGCCGGGACCAATCGTGTGCAGCCGTAGAAAGCTATCGAGCGCGATGGGAGCAGCCGCCGCTTGTTGCA
>JBKPGQ010000249.1:0-5804 GCA_046729455.1 Verrucomicrobiota bacterium | reverse complement strand
ATAAAGACTGACGACATCCAACCGGGTGGCCCTCCCCAGACAGCGCGTCAGGCGCGCTACGGACATACCGCTGGCACAACAGTGGTTAATCCGGGAACAAGGCTGCAGTTCCAGCTTCTGCAAGCCGTCACGCTTTAACTCCTGTTCGCCTAACGAGGAAAGCGGGCGAATTTGGTTACTCGTTGCTCAGGCGTTTCAATATGCCGATGCCAGGCGCAACCAGGCGCATCCCCGTCACCGGACTGTTGTCCTACTTCGCAGCCTGCGCCGAACACCATGATGAATGAACCGTTGGGTTATCATCACCCAAATTGATCGGTCGAGCGGTGATCACGTCTTCGGGGACTTAAGCGGTGGCGGAGATTTTGGCGTTTCAGGAAGTTTCTGTGGCTGGCCGGCGGGCGCTGGCTTCGGCATGCGTACCAGCAACCATGTTTGAGTGCGCGAGTTCCCAAAATGGACCGCAATCGGGGATACGTCCTGGGTGAGATTTCCCAGCGTCGTCTCGAAAATCGTTTCGGTGTTATCGCCGATGCGCCAGGCTGTGCGTTGGCTGGCCTTTTCTACCTGCCCGGCAACGGGACGGGTATGGTTGGTTATTGTGCTTTGAAACGCTCCGCTGATAATGCCGTCGCGATTGATGGAAAGCTGAAAAAACATGACCGGATCGCCTTTATCCTCCTGTGCGAGGGCAAAGACCCCCAACGGCATCCATTCGGTTGGTTGATTTGGATCGGATGGCGGGAGCGGCGGCGGCGGTTGTTTAACGTTCGCGGCGGCTTCCAGTATTGGCTTGTCATATTGCTCAGCAGGGAACGGCTGATTGTCGACATATACAGTGTCTCCCTCATAGACCACGTTCACCCCATAATCGACGTACGTTGGATCCGTCGGCACAGAGACAAAGTTCTCTAATGAATTCCAAGTTGCGCTGGTCCACCACCACCACGGGTCAGAAGGATAGTAGCTGGGCCACCAAGTTCCCCAGCCCCAATAGCCCCACCAAGTGTCGTCGAAGACATCATCGTAGAAATCCCGCGCATTG
Organism: Verrucomicrobiota bacterium; assembly: GCA_046729455.1. Lineage (GTDB taxonomy): Bacteria > Verrucomicrobiota > Verrucomicrobiia > Chthoniobacterales > UBA10450 > Udaeobacter. The sequence continues at coordinate 4,759 of JBKPGQ010000249.1, read as the reverse complement.
TCCCAAATTTCCTCGGCCCGATTCGCGCGATAGTCCCAGAGGTCTTTGCGAAATTGCTGCCAACCTTCGCGTCGCTGGTCGCGAAAGTTCTGGCTGTCTTCGCGCCGGCTCTGGAGGTTGTCCCAGCGCTCGTCCCGATTCTTCTGGAAATCCTCGCGCCGCACTTGGCGTTGGTTGGCTCGCTCGTTCCAAGCATCGTTCCTCTTGTAAACCCGCTCGCGCCATTTGTAGTCGCGATTTAGCGACCGCCCGCTCCAATTTGGGCGTTTGTTAGGAGGAGCGGGCTGTTGAACACCGCCAAAACGATTCGCCGGAAGTTGATTGGGCCGATTTGCGGCTGCCTCGCCGAGAGCAACGCCAGCGCCGATCCCGCTGGCCACACCGAGAAAATTGCCGGCATCGCTCCTACTCGGACGTTGGGATGGAACATCACCTCGACGTGTTCCTGTGCCTTCATTGCGATCGGGAATTTGAGAGGGTCGATTTCCGATGTCACGACTCGGCCGATTGCCGGACGGCAACTGTGTTGCGCTTCCTCCCATCGCGGGACGACCGTCGCCGGATTGACTTCGGCCTGGACTCGATGGCACTCGACCGCCACTCGGGCGCGATCCGCCGACATCGGAGAACAATGGAGAATCGTTCGCAACACTATAATATCGAGAGGAACTGCCGCCGCTTCCGAGCGAAGAACTACTGCTGCTGCTCCCGGAAAGGCTCCCGCCTCCACCACGGGAGAAATTGGTTCCGCCACCAGAGAAACTAGCATGACCAGGAGAAAAACTGCCGCTTCCGGAGGAAATGCTACCGCCAGAGAAACTGCCGCTACCTCGCGAAAAACTTCTCTCACCTCCAGAGAAATTGCTACCTTCCCGCGAAAAACTACCTCCACCGCGAGAAAAGTTTCCGCCGCCTCTCGAGAATCCTCCACCTCCACGACCCCCGCCACCGCGTCCGCGGGCAAACAAAGACACACAATCGAGAATGAGCAGGGCGATCATTCCCGCGCTCGGGACGAGAAGAAGTCGTGAACGAATGGCGTCAATCCCCTTTCACCCGATTAATCTCAATCCGCCCGATGGCCGGTTGCGGTAAGCCATCGAGGTTACGGTTGTTCGACTCCCACATGAAGTGGTCGTCGCTAACTTTGGAAAAAGTATTGTCCGCGGCCGTCCGGCCGCCGTCCGGAGTGACACCAGTTTCGCATTGAAGCCAACGATTGCCCTCTCGCGTCCAGCGTGCCTCGGAGAACCCGCCCTCATCATCAAATGTCCAGGAGCGAATGCAGCCCTCGATCGGATCCCAGCCAATGATCTGCCATCCTTCAAGTGTTGTCTCGGTGCCGCGTTTCACGGTCACGTTCCGAGTGAGAAAATTGCCGCCGCGCGCCCAGCTGTATTGGCTGCGCACAGTCAGATTGTCGTCCTTGTCTGCATCCTCCCAATCACCAACCAGCCATCCGAGCTCCGATAGCTGGTCATGCGCCGTCATATCCGGTTGCGGAGTTTCAATCAGCTGGCTGATTTTCCATTTGCCATCCTTCTTGACGTAAACTGCGGTATAAAGCGCGCCATTAGTTTCACCATCTTTCGCTGTGACGGTAGTTGATCCCCTTTCCAGTAGAACGTCTGGTGCCAGGGGGCGAACAGAATCCAGCGCGATGGCCAGCTTGGCGCCGTTGTTTTTCGCAAAAGCCGCGCGGACACTTTCCTCTATCGCGGTCCGCCCATCGAAAGTGCGGCCATCGTCGGAAGTGTAATGTGCGTCCTCGGTGAAAAAGTCAGCCACTGCCTTTGTGTCAGCCTTTGCGTAAGCCGCTTCGAAAGCGCGGTCGATAGCCATCAAGGCAGTTTTCTCCGGTGAATTTTCTACGGTCGTTTCGGCATCAGAAACTGCAGCCAGCGCGGCTGAAATTGAGGCGAGGAATGCAATGGTTTTCACAGAGTGAGTCGTATTTGAATACCAAGGTACAGTTATTCCGGAAATCCATCCATTAGACCAAGGTCCAATTGCCTATGCAAGGCGTGCTGGGATGGATGGGAGAACGCGGAAATCAGAGCGCATGTTACCGCTTTTCAGACGAGGCGCAATTATCAGGAAGGCAACTTCGGGAAAGAAAAAGACCTGCTTTTTGAGATCGACCCGCGAGCCTTCGAGCGCTTAAGATCGCGATCCCCGGTGACACGCTTTGGTTCACGAAGGAGGAGCACAACCCAGGGCGCACGCGTGCGTGCGAGGGCTTTCGGACAGATTCGGTCACGTCGTCATCTTTAGGTTTTCGGTTGTCCAAATATGTTCAACTGGTTTGCATCTTGATGCTCCCGAGCCAGGAACCTAACTTCATGAAAACGATTCTATGAAGCTCAAGTTTTATGGTACGCGGGGATCCATCCCCATCTGCGATGTCGGTTTTCAGCAATTCGGCGGCAACACGACGTGCCTGCAAATCACGTTCACCGATACGAACCGCATCGTCATCATTGACGCGGGCACGGGATTGCGAAAGTCCTGGTCGTTTGCACGGATGTCGAGCATGGCGAGCAGATCGATCCGCGGCTGGTGGAGTTGGCGCGCGGCGCAGATTTATTAGTCCACGACGCGCAATACACGGCTGAGGAACTGCAGAAGCGGCGTGGATGGGGACACAGCAGCTTCGATCAAGCCATGCAACTTGCGGAGATGGCCGGCGTGAAGCGCCTGGCTCTCACGCATCATGACCCGGACCACGACGACGAGTTTCTTGAGCGCATCGAAAAATTGTGCCAAGAACGGTTTTCTGATGCGGTGCTTGCCTGCGAAGGAATGGAAATCTCGATCGGGGAAACCGCCTGAGGCTGCAGACCGGAGACTTTATCCCAGTAGCAACCACTCAGCCTTCGAGAATCGCGGCATTGCCGCGGCTCCGCACGACCGGTTGGTCGGTAACGATGACAGTCGTGCCCGGTTCGAGGGTGTCGTAAACCTTCTGCGCAAATTCCGGGTTGATGCGGAGGCGCGCAGCGATTTTCTCGGAAGGAACGCTGCGGCCCCTGCTGGTCAAGGTCATCCACCGGCGCGCAGCGCGGCCCGGAGCAAGCGAGCTTTGGCGATCGGTAGTGCCTTCGAGCAGCGAGAAGACATGGTCCCCGAGCGATCCGCGTCCGTCAATCTCGACGGCGGCGCGCCCGATGGGATTGCCATTGCGATAGACGTAAAGCGCGCGATCGGCGGCACTGACGACAATCGTGATCGGTCCGCTCGAGCTGCGCTCCGGGTTCCAGTCATAGGCATTATTCGCGAGCGGGCGCAGCATCTCAGGCGTGAAATCCTTCGGCGCGAGCAGCAGGCCGGGACTCGACGCCAGGTGCGGCGTTGGAATCTTGCCATCGCCCACAACGACCGTGCCGCCTTTTGATGTCGCTGCAAAGAGCAATTGCGAGAAGTCATACGGCAAACGAATACAGCCGTGGCTAGCAGGATAACCAGGCAGATTGCCCGAATGCATGGCGATCCCGGTCCAAGTGAGCCGCTGCATGTTAGGCATCGGCGCGTTGTCGTATTTCTTCGAGTAATGCTCTTTCTTTTTCTCGAGAATGGTGAAGACGCCGCCGGGCGTAGCGTTGCCTTTCGAGCCGGTGCTTACGCTGGAGCGACCGATCAGGATGCCGTTGCGATAAACATTCATGACCTGCTCTGGGATGCTCACCAGCACCATGAGCGGACCGCTCGGCGAGAGCTGCGGTTTCCACCAATACTCGCCCGGCTTGAGTGGGCCTGTCGATTTCCCGGTAGGCGCGCCTTTAGTATGAAACGATGGTTGTTGCATTGCCTGCACGCTGGCGAGCAGAGCGATGGAGAGAGCGAGGGTTTTCAGGAATTTCATGAGATGAATTGAGAAACGGGAGGCGTGATAAGAGCAGAAGTTACAGCGCAACGCAATAAGACTTTCATTCTGCTGCTGTCCAACGCGGACGATCAGCAGAGAGTGCTCGAGCTCAATGCGCTCCCGTGATCATCTCCTTCATGATCCGGCGGCCTGTCGCCTGCAATGGCCCCATGCCGCTTCCGGGCAGGAACCACATGCCCTTGTCTTTATCGCGGCAGTAAACAATATTAACGCCGTCACTCGTGACCGCGTGATGGAATGTGGCGCCGGCATTCTCGGCAATGAATCGGAAGAAAGTTTCGCGCCATGGATCATCGGCATAACGGAACAGTTCTCCCCCCAGCTTCTTTAGTTCTTCAACGCTGATCGTACGAATGGATTTGGCGATTGCTTTGCGGCGCTCCTTGTCGAGGTTCTCAAGATCGAATTTTTCGAATGGCATAGGTTCAGATTATTCCGGTTGAATATGGTTCGTTAGGCAATGGAAGAAATATAGATTAGCCGTAACCGAGGCATGCCTGCGTCATTTTCAGTTGGCGACAGTACGTGTCCGATTAAGCGTTCTATCAGAATGCATCGAGCAATTTCTCTTTTAATCGAGTCCATCCGAGCAACCCATTGGACTTTAGTCTTATTCATGATCGCAAGTGTTCGTGTAAACTGAAAGGCTGCGTTGTGATGAAGTTGCTCCTTCAAGAGATCCGTCGCAACCCGCTGCTTTGGCTTCTTGTGTTTGTTCCAATCGCGCTAGCCGCCTTGGCGTTTCTAGCTCAAGCGTGTTGTTCATCTCCGGTCCTTACATTCATGCTGCGAGCGTCGCGCTGGACAACACGAGAACCAAATCGACGACTGCAGATTACCGTGTTGCCAGTGGTCCGCCGGAGAATGGCTGGC
>JBKPGQ010000248.1:0-4409 GCA_046729455.1 Verrucomicrobiota bacterium | reverse complement strand
TTTCACCATGCAACCGCCGAATTCGTTGCCGCGGGTGGGGTTTTTACCCACATACTTATGCTGCCTGCCGCCATCGCCTATCACTATGTGGCGGCGTTGGTCCCCCGTAAAAGTCATGGTGCCGGTACCGTTCGCATTCACAGTATAGGTCCCGGTGATATTCTGACTCCAACTCGGATTGACTATGAGGCCGCCACCGAAGTTAAAGACAGCACTCGCCGTGACGCCGCCTGCGCCATCGAACGTCCACAAACCCGCTTCGTAGAACGGTCCATAGGCGTCTATGGGCACGGGCCTGTGTGGCCCCCCGGGGCTTAGTGGAAAAAAGCCCGAAAAAGAGTCGGCGTAACTGCCGTTGAGGCTACTCAGATCATATGCTTGGGCGCGTGGCAGGGAGACTTGCATGATCAATGCAACCGCCCCCAGCGCCAGAATCGACCTGAAGAGCCGGGCCTTCGACATCTTGGGAGCGGTTCTTGTGAACATAATGTTTTGATTATTCATAAACTGATTTCCTTTTCGTGTTTTGGCCTTCTTTGATTCCTCGTTATTGAGTTGTCATTTCCGGCCGTTCATAGGAGTACTGCGTAAAATTTTTGAATCCCTTACGCGGAAAATGGCTCTGCCGCGTTAAATGGTTGAAGCGTTGAAGCGAAGCGACCGCAGATCTCGTGGATTTCACCGATACGGCGCAAACAAGGGTGGAGTTGACGGATGCCGCATCCAGACGGTACGGTTTGGCGAATGAGTGTTGAGGAACTAAAGAAGACCGTAGCGACGCTTTCCCCGGGGGAACAGAACGAGCTGACCGCTTTCCTTTTTCATCTCCGGCATCGCGGAGACGCTGCGTACCAGGCGATGTTGAAGGCTCGCATGGATGACAAAGATCCAGCACATTGGTTGACGCCGGAAGAGTTCGAAAAGCGCTTGGACACCGAATAAGCGCCGGTGGAGCACTACCAAGTTTATCTGAATATTGATCTGCTCGAAGCGGTGCCCAAGAGGGGCCGCCAAAGACAGGAGATCATGAAATTCATTTACAGCTTGCGTGAACGGCCGCGAACTAAAGGCGACTATACCGATAAGGACGCCTCGCTCCAAATCCGGCAGATCAAAATCATCGGTGACTATGCGATCACGTACTGGCTGGATGACGCAGTAAAAAGCGTAATGGTAGTGGATGTGCGTCGGGCTGATAGATAAGCGTTCTGCGAAATTCGGCGAACTTCGATTGCTCCACAGACGTCCGTGCTATCGGTGTCATCCGTGGTGAAATTACTTCGGTGCGAGGGGGGCGACCCGCCTTCGCCAAGGCTACGGCGTGGTTGGCAGACAGGTCACTATTTTGGGGCAAGCGAGTTTACGATTTTTTCGAAGCACGGCTCGCCGCGCAGCGGATCCCAGAACGGGTCTAGTTTCAAATAGCCATAACTAGCTGGAATACCCATGGAGGCAGCCGCAGAAAAGCCGCTACCGGGGTAACGGACGACGGTGGCAAGCTGTTCGCAGGCTAGATCTTTTGCACCGACCCACGCAGCAATCATCGCAAAATATTCGATCATGTGGAGACCATTAACTGAGTCCTTTTCCACGGGAAGCAGCTCGACCGCGCGCCGCCCCTCGCGCAACGCCTCCTCCTTCCGCCCGAGGGCGGCATCGATTACTCCGAGCACGCACCATGCCGGGCCGTAATCTGGTTGAGCCAGAACTATTTTCTCCTGCTCCGCGCGCGCAGCATTAAAAGCCAATTGCGCCTGCTGCTCGTCGTTTGTCATGCGCGCAATAACGCCTTCAACGAAAGGACGCGTGAAATGAACGGCGTCCAAGCCTAATAGGCCTTCGTCGGACGTTATCAAGTTCAAGGCGCCTTTAGCAGCAGCGACGTCGCGTTGGGCCAGTGCGCAAGTCAGCCACCAAGGAGCGATCTGCGGCATGGCAGCAGGATTTGTCGCCCGGATCTCATCGATCAATTGGCGCAATGGTCCGAGATCAGCTTTCCAATGCATGTCTACGGACGCGCGCGCTGCTTTCCACACGAGATTGTTCGGTTCGATAGTCAATATGCGATCGAAGGTCGATTTCTGTTCAGCATAACGGCGGAGGTTTCCGTAACTAAGGTTGTCGAGGGTGTTAATGTTGCGCGGGTCGAACTCAAGTGCCCGCTCCAGATTTCGAGTAGATTCTTCCCAGCGCCCCTGGCGCCTTTGGATGTAAGCCGTTACTCGAAATATCCGCGGATCGTTGGGCAGTGTATGCCGTGCAACTTCCAGTTCAGCCAGAGCGCCCTCGTAATCAAGATATCCGTTATAAAGGTGATACGCTCGCGCGAGATGTGCTTCGCCGGCCTCTGGACGGATGCGAATTGCTTTCTCGACGGCTGCTTCGGCTGCCGCCAGCCGCGCGGGAGTATGGTCGAAGCCAAAAAAGTAAATCTGGTCATGACGCCCGGCGAGCTCGCAATAGGCTTCGAAAAACGATGGATCGCGCGCTACAGCAGCATTCAGCAGATCGATTGCCTGCAGCCCCGAAGCAGCGCTGGGGGCGCGCGATGTTGGGGTTAAACTAATGGCGCGCGAATAGAGCTCGAAGGCGAGGAGATCGCCCGTCGGTTTGCGTTCAATCGCCAGTTTCTCAGAAGGTGAGATTTTAGCACGGAGTTGCCCGGCAATTGTCTGCGCGATCTCACTTTGAATTGCGAACAACTCATTCAAATCGCGGTCGTATTGCTCCACCCAAACATGAGTGTCAGTGCGCGTGTCGATCAACTGCGCATTCATGTGAAACCGTGTCCCGATCCTCCGGACGCTGCCCTCCAAAACGTGAGATACGCGCAGATCATTACCGATCTGTCGCACATTTCGTTTGTCACGATATTCCATCACGCTGGTCCGGCTGATCACTTTCAGATCGGCGATCCTCGCCAGCTTGGTCAAAATGTCGTCCTGCATACCATCGACGAACGCGGCCGCGTCTTCTCTCTGCTCGCTTACGTTTTCAAATGGCAGAACCGCGATTCCAGTTGCTAGCGGTTGGCGGATCAATTCGCTTTTCCATACGATCCAGCCCGCAGCCGCCGCCAATGCAATGAGGGACGCTGCAAGTAGTGCGCTGGTTGGATTGCGTTGCACCCATTTCTTCCCTCGGGCGAAAATTCCAGTGTGCCGGGCTAAGATCGGCTCGTGCTTTAGCGACCGTTCCAAGTCTTCGGCCAGCGCAAGAGCGGAAGAGTAACGGCGCTTTGGATCTTTCTCCAGACACTTGAGACAAATCGTAGAAAGATCGCGATCGATTTTCGGATTCCACAGACGCGGCGGCCGCGGTTCAGTATCTTCCAGTAACTTGATCGTCTCGTAGGTTGTCCCACCGGCAAAGGGCGGATGACCGGTGAGCAATTGATAGAGAACGGCACCGATCCCATAAACATCGGTGACACTGCTCACGGCCGCGTTGTTTCCCACTGCTTGTTCCGGCGCCATGTAACTGGGCGTACCCAATACGTCCAGGGTCTGGGTGACACTGCTTTCAAACTCGACTAATCGGGCAAGGCCAAAATCGGTCAGATGCGGTTCGCCTTTTGCATCGAGCAGAATGTTCCCAGGCTTGATGTCCCGATGGAGAATTCCGTGTTCATGCGCGTAATGGACCGTGCGTGCGACTTTCGCGATTAATTCCACCGCGCGCCGGATCGCTAGCGGCTCGCGCCTGGTGACTTCGTCGAGCTGTCCGCCTTCGACGAACTTCATGCTGAAGTAGCAGGAGCCATCTCGCTCGCCCACTTCGTAGATAGGCACGATGCACGGATGATCGAGACTGGCGGCGGCTTCGGCTTCCCGGCGAAAGCGTTTCAAGTGCGCTTTGCTCGCCCACTGACCAAGGCTAATGACTTTTAAGGCAACTGTGCGATTGAGGCTCTTTTGCCTTGTGCGAAATACTACGCCCTGACCCCCACGACCGATTTCCTCCAGCAACTCATAATCGCCTAACTCTCCCAACATGGTCGCGGCTCGCACGGCCTCTTTTACGCCCGAAGTAGCCTTCGCATTGTCGCGTGAAAGCTCGTCCGTGCGGCCGGAGTCATCCGCCTTCGCCGAGCCGCCATCGCAAGGCTTCGGCGTGCCAGGGGCCACGGCGGACGAGTCGACCGCGGCTACGGCATCCGGGAAAATCCCGAGCGCTGTTTCCAGCACGCACGCGGTGCAAAGCCCTCGCGGCGCGTCAGAAAAGATTTTCGCGCCGCATTTGCGGCAAATTCGAATGGCTCTGATCATTGCCTGAGAGTCGGCATGTGTCCTCATCTTGTACTGCGTAGAATTCTGTCCGGCCTTATGCGCGAATCACGGCATTTAAATAGTTAGACACGAATTTCACGAATTCACACCAATTGATTGCACTCACTACCTCAGACCTTC